>JAUVZJ010000011.1 GCA_030602585.1 Candidatus Methanophagales archaeon
CACATCGCTTCAAAATAAGCCATGCCCGTATCGCTGTTCAAATAAGCGCAAGCCAATTCTCGCTCTAAACTGAGTATTCTTGATAACGTTGCATCTTTGCTCATCTCCCGCTCAAAATTTCTCAAATAGAATGTGCAAACGCCATGCGAGAAGCCTCTACCACCAGTATGAATTAAAACAGCCACCTGCCCCTTCTCTTCTATTCCATACGCCTTCGCAAGCCGTTCATCAAAAATATCATCCACCACCTGCACTTCTAAAAAATGATTGCCAGAGCCGAGCGTGCCTAATTGTGGAGCACCGCGCTTCTTTGATTTATCGTCTATTTTCTCCGTATTCGCAGCTTCTAATCTCCCTCCCTCCTCTGTCCGCTCTATATCCTCCTCCCAGCCATAGCCGTTCTCGATGCACCATTCCGAACCGCCCCGGAGCACTTCCTCTAACTGGCTATATGACAACTTCACTTTCCCTGACAGTCCAAGTCCCGAGGGTATATAGTCAAATAAGCCATCCAATATCTCTGACAGATGCGGTCTAACGTCCTTCTCCTTCAGATTGGTGCGAATAAGTCTCACACCACAATTGATGTCGTAACCAACTCCGCCTGGTGATATGACACCCTCCTCGAAGTCCGTAGCCGCAACGCCGCCTATTGGAAAGCCGTATCCCTGATGACCATCAGGCATAACCATCGAGTATTTTTCTATACCGGGAAGCGAAGCGACGTTGATAGTTTGCTGCAGCGTCAGGTCACCCTTCATCTTCTTCAACAACCCTTCTGCCGCATATATCCGCGCTGGCGACCGCATGTAGTCCTTATACGACTGCGGCACTTCCCATACATCTTCCCTTATTTTTTTAAGCGGAATTTCCACTTTAAAAACACCTCTCTTCTTCCTTTGTAACTGCAAGTGATACCAAAAGTAGAAAAAAATTAAGAGATGAGAAAAAAATAGGGCACCGTGATGACCAAACTATGCGCCCGGCGGCTGTGTAACAGCACCTAAAGCCTCTCGCAACTGTTGTTGCAGCTGTTGATATCTCTTCTGTACTCGTTCCTCTTGTCTTTCCAGTGTCTTCAATCGCAAGTCGTAGGTCTCCTTCCTCTCTGACAGGTCCTCCATTACCACTTCTTTACCTGCTTTTATCATCAACTCGCCGACGTTTTTGTATATCACGGAATTTTCGTCAATCTTTTCCAATTCCTCCAATGCATTCTCAGCATCTCGCAACATAGCTTCTACCTGCATCTTTTGCCTTCCCGCGGCTTCTATTTGAACCTTAAGCTGCTGGAGCTGAGCAAGCTGGTTTTGCACCTGAGGCGGTATTTCTCCACTTCCACTCATTTTGTCATCCTCTTTATTTTACTATATTCTTGTTTTGGTTAAATTATTCTTTTGACTCTTTATAAATATAAATACATCATGGATGGAGAAAGCGAGAAAGTAGGGGTATTGGTTATTTCTTATGGCTCGAGGGCGGCTGCGGTGATAGATGCGTTGAGCAGAAGCGAGGATTACAAGGTGTGTTTATACGTTGCAGACAAGCAAAGGAATCCGTTTAACGTGAAACATGCAGAGAAGCACGTGGTCATTCCGGATTTGGATGTGGGAAAGATATGCGAGTTCGTTGAAGCGAATAAAAACGAGATAGATTTTGGGATTTGCTGTCCGGAGAAGCCGATAATAGAAGGTGTTAGAGACGTGATTGAGAGTAAGACCGGAGTAGCGATGATATGTCCAACGAAGAGATATGCAATAGAAGGTAGCAAAGCATCGCAGCGGTATTTGATTGAGGAATGCTGTGCGGAGGCGAATCCTGAATTTAAAGTGTTTCATCGCACGGAATATGGGAACGTAAGTGAAGTGAAAACCGCTGTGTGGCGATTCTTAGATGAAATAGGGAATGAAGTAGCGGTGAAGCCTGATAAACCTGCTGCGGGTAAGGGCGTGGGTGTGTGGGGTGATCACTTCACGAGTAGAGAGCAGCTTTTCGACCATTTCTCGTCCATCTTTGAAAGTGACAGTGACGTGCTCATAGAGGAGAAAGTGGAGGGCGAAGAATCGAGTTTCCAGGCGTTTTGCGACGGTAAAAGAATCTCCGCTCTTCCAGACACGCGCGATTACAAACGTGCTTTTGATTCGGACATGGGACCAAATACGGGCGGAATGGGCTCCTATACGGATAACAAAGATTGGCTGCCTTTTTTGGATAAAAAAGATAGAGAAGAAGAGGAGAGATTGGTTCAGAAGATATTCAACGAACTTAGCAGTAATGGCGAAAATGAAGGACTGAGGGGAATACCCTTTTATGTCGCTTTCATGCATACCGGCGAAGGTGCGAAGATATTAGAGATAAACAGCCGACCTGGCGACCCTGAAATACTGAATGTATTGCCTGTGTTGAAGAACGATTTTGTGGACGTTTGCTTCCGCATGATAGAAGGTAATCTTTCGAGGATAGAATGTGCGAATAAAGCGACGGTGGTGACGTATGCGGTGCCGATGGACTATGGCGGTTACAGGAGAACATATAGCGGCGATAAAAGGGTGGATTTGAGTGGTGCGTATATGCTGCAGAAGAAATATGGCGATAACCTCAGAATCTATCCGGGGTCTATGGAGTTAAGAGAAGATGGAGCTACTTACGCGCTCGGTTCAAGAACCGTTTGCACCGTGGGTATTGGTGAAAACATCGAGGAGGCGAGGGAAATTTCGCTGGCTGGCGTCAGGAATATAGACGGTGCGTTGTGGAACAGGGGGGATATAGGGGCATCGCATTATATATCGCGGAGCATGAGGAGGATGAGGGAGTTACGATCCAGAGTAAAAGGATGATTTGCTCCAGAGGGATTAGGTTTTAAACTATTGATTTCGAAAAAAGCGAAAAATATATGAACAGACAGAATGTCGTATTTATAGAATTAAAAAAGAAAAGGAGGTGAAAAGAAGAAAATGAAAAAACTATCTTTAAGTGTTTTAGTGATTTTAGCGGCGATTGCAGTGGTTATAAGTATGAGTGCAACAGCATCAGGAACGGATGTAGCGGTTACCGGTGTAACGGTATCGCCAGAAAGCGTTGAAGTCGGTGAAAATGTAACGATAACGGCAACGGTCGAGAACACGGGCAATACCACCGAGAACGTGACGGTAGTGTTCGAGATAAACGAAGAAGAAGTAGAATCTGTTAATGTGACAGTTGAAGCAAATGCAACGGAGACGGTAGAACACGTGGTAGCCGAAGAAGAAGCAGGAACTTACAATGTGACTGTGGATGGTGCAAGTGCATCTTTCACGGTGACGGTACCGCCTACACTAAGCCCGTCACCAACTCCCTCACCTACGCCAACAGCCGAAGTAACGCCAACGCCAACGCCTACACCAACACCCACGCCAGCACCAGCAGGGTTTGAAGTGGTAATTGCAATCGCAGGGCTGTTAGCGGTTGCGTATATTTTGATAAGAAAGGGATGGAGGAAATAGTTAAAAATAGGCGCCATTTAAACCATCTCTTTATTTTTTTATTTTTTATACAGCAAAGCAATCGCAAACTATGACAGGTATTCTATCTACAATTCATTGTCAAATATTAACAGGGGGTATGAAAAAGCGAGTTCCCCCTGTTCAAAGTTTCAAGTTTTACGTTAGTTACTTACATCTCTGCGCCAACCAATGTCCTTGTTCTGGTAACTCCCTTGATGGCGTGAATCTTATTAAGTATGGCTGCGGTGGCGGTTTTTAAATCCTCGGTTTCTGCTATCACTATGTAATCGTACTCGCCAAACAAAGGATACACTTCCAAGCCGGTCTTTTTAAGCTCGTTCAGTACCTCTTTTGCTTTGCCAACCTCTACGTTTAGTAGAGCGAATATCTTTACCATCTTCTCACCCGTTTATCATATATGACATATATGTATTTAAAAGTATGCTTCCAACCCGTAAGGAAAAAACTTGTCGGTTGGAAAGTCCTTTATCTACCACATATCCAGGAAAATAATACCCTTAACTTTGCGTTTAGTTCATCTTGCGTCATTTTCTCCTCCATTTAATTGCATTTAATTGCATCATAATTGCATCATGGGAATGAAACGACTGCCTCTCCCCCTGCCTTCTTGTTTTAAAATTTTTTCTTTGTCAAAATCCTGCGGGAACTAAACTTCTCGTTGATTAATTCGTCAAATCTTATCTTTTCTTCGGTTTTGAATTCTATTTTATAGCCTTCCCCTTCTTCCAGGAATATGGCGAGTTCTTCAGGGCTCATTTTCATTTTATGCTATTTTCCTTGGCAATTATCTGATTCGTTAATACCCTGCATAAAGGCACTAAACTTTCAAAGGATTGTCCTCTGTTTGAGTTGAACAAACTCTCAGATAGCAGTAAATACTCCCACTGCGAAGGTTGATCTATTCCTTCTACTTCTACTTCTATGTCCACAGGTCGAGTTAAGGATGCATTCCGACACCAGCTCTGTGCGGCTTTCGCTTTTATTATAGTTGATGGTTTATCTAAGTCGCGGTCTGCCTTCGTCTCCACTAAATACATCGTATCCGCAGTTTTCACTACAAAATCTACTTCATATTCTCGCAGGATACCATGTTCATCCCGGTAAGGAATCCTGAGAGCGTGTTTTTTGTCCAGTTTTACGTATGCTTTCACATCTACTGAAGGTTCTAACACGTTCAGCATGAAATCCCTTTCAAACCCACCTCCTATGCTTGAGAACCCTTGTCGGGGGTAAATGCATTTAGAACTCTCAACAGAATATTTTTCTCTCAGCATTATTCTACCAACATCTGACAATTTATTCCATACTCCTCTCGTTTCGTAATTTATATCGCCGATGAGCTTCAAAATAGCGTTTCTCACGCTGTTTACCACCTGGTCGAAAATGAGAGCGAAATTGAGGACTTGATAATTCCTTGGGTCTGAGAAGTCAATGGCTTCGCCGAAGAAATAATTGGAGACATAATCGTCAATGATAGCGGTGATTTCCGCAAGATGTCCGGTCAGAATGTGTGTTTTTCCTTCCTTTGCCACCGCTTGAGCCGCTCTACTCAAGAAATGGTTATAGTCAAAATATTTGTTTTCCAATTTCCATATTTTTGTCTTCTTTTCTGTTGGTGTATGGATTTCCTGGATTACCAATTTGCCTATATTTTCCCTCAGTTCTGAAAAGCCTTCAAGGAAACTATATTTAGGTAATGTGGATGAATCTATTTTGCTCAGGTCCGGCATGGAACCCTGGTCATAGATTTGAACAGGCCAGTAAACGTCATAATCTTCAAGTTTTGTTGGGATAGCATCCACGGGAATAAGGTCACCTGTTGAGGATTTCTTGGAGGTATCGCCTGTGCCTATCAGGTATCCCTCTTTTCTGAGGTTTTCATAAAATTGCCTGAATCTTGGATGTTCCACGGTGAAGAGGAAATCAAAAGAGGAAGAAGGGATTTTATTTCTTTTTATATCCTCTACGGCTTCAACTTTTGCCTGTCCTATTTCAGGATAGCTTTCTTTTGGGAACATCAATCTCAAACCCCTGCCTACTATTTGTTCTAAAAGCAAATCCGCTTCCGTTGCACGTAGCACCACGGTAACACAAATATTTTTCCTGTCAAATCCTTCTCGGAGCATCAAAACAGAAATAACCACATTTAACGGGTCTCTATTAACATCAATTTTATCAAGTCGTTTTCTTGCTTTGTCTAACTCATCTAACGTCAATTTCGTATGGATTTTCATGACTTTACGCTCGTCATACGGAATGCCATTGTTATCTGTAAGGTTATAAAAATACGTTTCTACGCGGTCTGCAACTTCTGTCTCCTCGCATAACACCATCAAAACGGGCTTTTTATCCACGCCTTTCGCTCTGAACTCTTCTGTTAATTGCTCTAATTTCTTTCTGCCGATTTCTAATAAGACCTTCTGCCCAGCAGAGAGTCCAATTACAGCACCTTTCTTTTTGCCCTTTTCCGGCTCTTCTCGTTCTGCCCTGAAATCCAATTCACGTAAGTTTTCACCTGCAATCGCCTGCCTTTCTTCCAAGAATAATTGTTTGACGAGCATGTCGTTCATTGCTGCGAGCAGCGGATAGTCATAAATGATGTGAGGAAAAAACTCCTTTTTTGCGCCACTGCCAAAGAAAGGCGTTGCGGAGAAATCAAACTGCATAAACACACCTTTCTCTTTTCCATGCCGCTCTTCAAGGCGTTGATAAAGCACATTTATAAATCTTCTCCAAACCAATTCCTCATTCTTCGCCGTCTTTTTTCCATGCACATGATGCGCTTCGTCATTCACTATGACGAGGTCTGGAAACTCAGATAGGAAATCCGCGATGATTTCGCCACGAGGCTCTTCTTCTATGTCCTCACCAGTTAATCCTACCCAGAGATTTTCCGCTTCCTTTTTGAGCCTGAACTGCTGCCAGTTGGTAAGGAAGATGAAAGCGGTATCTGGAGGACTCGTATTCGCTTTTACATCATTTGGCTCGAATAATTGCAGATGGAATTTGAATCGCCAGTCTTCGGGAATAAAAAGAGGGTTGTAGTAGATGGTTTCTTGTGGGTTTCTTAATCCAGTTTCAGAGTCTCGCTTTCCTTCGAATGCATCTAATAACCTATTTAAAACCTCAATATTGGGTGCAGTGAGCAAGAATCGGTAAGAATACCAGTCTTTTGTTTCGCCAGAAGCGCCATGTGGCTTCTCTTTGTTCAGTGCATTGAAATACTGCCATATTAAGAGAGCGATAAGAACCCATGTCTTTCCCGTGCCGGTAGCCATTTTAAAGCAGTATTTGGGGAACGGGATACTCGTTACCTCATCATGAACGGGTTTGCTACTGTAAAGCAAGTCTGGAACCACTTTTTGAAAAAGTTCACCTAAATTCTTTATTTGTAATATCTCATGGCAATAAATAACGGTTTCAATCGCTCTTCTCTGGCAATCGTAGAAACTTTCCTCGTCTTCTTCTCGGTCAAACCAGTAATGAAGGAGTTCGTAAGTTGTTTGCGTTACTCCGGGATAGCCTTCTTTCACCCATGAATCCACTTCTCCTTTCAAGGTTTCCGCCAAATAAAGCTGTGAATAGTATTTGGTTGCCATTTTATTTCTACACTCCATTTCTCAAATCTATTTTAGCCGTAGCAGTGGCATCGTTTCCGAAAATGTCAATAACACGAACTGCAACGGTGTGTTCTTTACCTGTGTCCAGTTCTTTCTTCATCTTAACCGGCACGGTCTTCGCCCTTTTACCAAAACCCCTGAAAGCTTGCGACAGCGCTTTAAACACCATACCCTCATAATCCCAGTCAACAGCCCAGTAGTCAATAAGAGCAGCGAAGTTTGTCTTCGCTATCTCCGCCACCTCAGACCTCTCTTTTTCCTTCTCTATTGGAATATCAAAAATAACGTAACGCTGGATGCCAATTGTCACTTCTGCTTTGTTCCCCGTATATTCTATCTCAGGAATATAGAGGCGAAGATAAGGCTTCTCGTGAAAAAATATCTTACCTATAAGCGGCTCAATTTCCTCTTCGTTCTTCGCCTTCTTTAAATATTCATACACTTCCGGCGGTATTATCTTGCTTGCTACTTCAACAGTCCATTTTTCTTCTGATGCGCCCCGCCTTTGTTTCAGAAGCTCTTCGTAATTATACTCGTAGTCCCAGCCGAGAATAACTAATCTCCGATAACCTGTTCCGTCAAGCCGTTCTGTGATTTCCGCGAGTTCTTCTACTTTCTTCGCCGTCACCGGTCTGTCGGGATAACTCACATAAACAAGTTCAATAATACCTTCTTCTGCTTCTCTTATGCCCATATCTTGAAAGTCTTTACGAGGCGTGGCACCGTAGAGTTTTAGCACAATACTTTGCATTTCGTATATTCTGCCACCGTGGAGATAAATCATCTGCCGCTGGTAATTACCGATATTTTCGAGCAGGAAAGGTTTTGCGTTTATGCTGACGAGCCGATTTCTCGTTATTTGTATAGCGACTTTGGAGAAGTCGCAGCCTATCCAGCTCCTCTTTAATTTCTCAGCTACTGCTAAGGTAGTGCCAGAGCCGGGAAAGAAGTCGGCAATGAGGTCGCCTTCGTTAGAGGAGGCTTTTAGGATGCGTTCTAAAAGAGCCTCGGGTTTTTGTGTTGGGAACTCAATCCGCTCATGTGAGGATCCTGCAAGTGAAGGGATAGTCCAAACACTATCTACAAGACGTTTATCATAAATCTGATAAATAACCTCCCCTTTCTCATTTCTTAGTGTTTGTTTGACGCCGTTTATTTTAACTTCTCGTGCCCTGCGATGTGGTTTCACATTCCGATATTGGGGATTAAAGATGTGGTTTCTATCTTCTTTTGTGTAAAAAAGAATAAGATCTGCGGCATTTGTAAAACATAATTTTCTCCTATCGGGAATCTTATTTGGATAGTACCATGTTATTTCAGTTTGAAAATTCTCCCTTCCAAAAATCTCATCCATAACAATCTTTACATAATGCCCAACATGCCAATCAGCATGCACGTAAATAGAGCCATTATCAGCCAAAAGCCGCTTCATCAACTGCAATCTCGGATAAAGCATATCCAAATAAGAATCAATGCCGCCAGCCCAGATATCTTTGTAAGCAAGCCTTTCGATTACCGAAGGCTCTTTCGTTATCTCTTTGCCTTCCACCACGAAATTAGCGTAGTAATTCTCACCAGTCCAGAAGGGAGGGTCAATGTAAATGAGGTTGATTTTTCCTTCGTAGCCAGAAGCGAGCAGAGCCTGCATTGCAAGCATGTTGTCGCCCCATATAAGACGGTTCATTTTCGTTTTGTCTATTTCGTATTCTGCAAGTTTCCTGAACTGGGCAATGGTTAGCTGGTCTCTTTGTGGATTGGGTATTACCATCTCTGCGGTTTGGAAGTCAATGTCCTTGGGGTTGGGTGCTCTTCTCGGCTTTGAGCTCCACGTGAGTCTTGCGGAATCCTTTTTCCGACGGTGCTGGGTGGCGGTGTTATTTGGCATGATGAAACCTCCGGTTAATAAATTCTTCTCCACTAATTGGCATTGGACTGGATGCCCCTAACTCTCGTAAAAACGTGCTACTTTGTACCTTCGCTACATTCCCACTAATCGTGTGCTTTATCTTCATTGATTTTGCCATACCCACATTCATCCATAATACACTACTCAAAATCAATATTTTCTTTGCTCTTGTTATGCCCACATAAAATAATCTTCTACCTTCTTCAAGCTCATCCTGCTGCTCATTAGGAGTTTTTGTTTCATCGATTAGAGGTATTAATCCTTCTATACAGGAGGGAACAATAACCAAATCTGCTTCAAGCCCTTTTGCTTTGTGAAGACTCATAATACTAATTTCCGATCTTTCGTGCGGAATCTCGGGATGGGTCAATTCTTCTCTTAATCTTTTTAATAATTCTTTGGATGTTGTGTCCTTTTCTACTATTTCCAATGCAATTTTTCTTAGTTGAGAACATTCAGTCATATCCTCTGGGAAGCATTCATCCACCAATCCAATGCCAACTTTATCTCCTATATTCGCTTTAATATCGATTAATCTTGAATACTGATCAATCAGTGGTTGGCATCGATCTAGATGTAATATGCCTCTCCTCATTTTTTCTAATGCATCGTTGAGAGAATCACCACTTTGTTCGCAATGTTCGCGTAATCTGGAATACGGCGCTGCACGCCAATTTGCACTTCCCTGACCCAACCACCACCGAAGAGCCACTCTATCTTCAGGGTTGGCTATAAGACCCAATAAAGTAAATCGCTCTTGAGCGATATTATCTTTAATAATATCATCATTATAATAGTTGATTGCCTCCAGATTTGACTCCCGTAACTCTTCAGAAATCATGTCTGCAATGCTTTGTCTTTGTGCCAATATCAAAGCATCACCGGGGGATATTTCCTCATTTTCTACATAGTACCTCACAATTTTCGCTATACCTTCTGCCTCTTTTCTTTGCCCCGTCCATTGCAAGATTTGAATCTCTCCATCTATGCTATCCGGCATTTCATTTAACTCCTTTGGATATCTGTCATTTCTTGAAATTAATTCTTTTGCAACTTGAACGAACGATTTTGGGCAGCGCCTACAATCAACCAATACTTCATCATGCGTGTTTGGATGAGATGAATCAAATCGGATAATGCCTTCAGGATGCGCATATTTAAATCCGTAAATTGATTGATCATCATCGCCAGCTATGGATAGATTTGCATCCTCTGCAAGAATATCTATTAAAACCTGCTCTGCTTTATTTAAGTCTTGATATTCATCTACAATGACCTGTTTAAACTTCTTTCTGTATGTACTTTCGGGATTATATCGCAAATATTGAAGTGCGATTGGAATTAATTCACCAATTAACATAGATTGATGGAATTTCAACCAGGATACTAATTTTTGTTCAAAATTTTTTTCTTCATCAGATTGCGCCCATCCCGGCTCATCATGTTGTAATCTAGCCCACGCAGATTCATATGATATAATATTTTTTCTTAATTCACGAATTCCACCGAGTTCTTGATATTTTAAATCATGCAAAAGAGATTCCATCTCAAATTTTAATAATGGTCTGGGAGTTCTATGTGTAGTCTCAATAACTTGCTCCTTTTGAAGCATTGAAAAAGAAAAGCTGTGTAATGTTGTTGCGATAAGATCATCTCCTCCCTCAATACTAAGATCTGAAACTTTTCTTACAAGATCCTTAGCTGCCATCCTTGTAAATGTTACAAGAAATATATCTTTTGGATTTTCGCCTTCTTCAAGAAGTCTGGATACTCTCCTCATTATAGCAAACGTCTTTCCCGTGCCGGGTCCTGCAAGTACCCTTAAAGGCGAACCTCTATAAGCTGCTACATTCAAATACGGTGACTCTAAATCATCATTCCACGACATCTAAAACACCTCATGCTTTATGCAAAGAGAGAATTGGGCGGTTTGGAAGTCAATATCTTTGGGATTGGGCGCTCTTCTCGGCTTTGAACTCCATGTGAGTCTTGCACTGTCCTTTTTTCTTCGCTGGTTGTTAGACATGATTTTTAAGCCTCAAACGCTTCTTTTGCATATCTCGATAAACCCTCTTTCTCCGTGAAATATTCTCCCAAATTATTTTCTTTGATATATCGTTGTGATGTTTCAAATTCTTTAGTACTGGCAAATAGCTCATGTATCTTTGTGGCTGCAATCAAATGCGGTTGTGAAACTTTTCCTCTTTTATCGTACAAATACGCTTCTATAAACTCATTTAAATTTTTATCGGAACAAACCGCACAGTTACAGCTGAGGTTATTACTATATCGTCTATGCCAATCGGGAAGACGAAAAACGCCTATTGTCCGCCTATCAAAAAATCTCAAATATTCTGTTGGATCTGAAAGAACGCACTCTGGTGGAGATTTTTCTCCTGTGGGTGGTGGTGGAATACGGGGTATTTTCAGGGCACAAGTGTCAATACCATATCTTTGTGGGATGTGTAATTGGGATGAGGGGAACGTAGTTGGAAACACTCTTGGAACGCCAGAAACATGTGTCCAAATCTCCTTATCGCGGTGTTTCCAGATGTATGAATAATTTGCACGATACTTATCTATCGACCGATGGATGAAACCAACACATGAAAATGTGTTAATGTTAGCGAGTATCACATCAAACTTCCCTTTAAAATCGTGAGGCTCTAACGATAAATTGATATATGGCATAGGTTCAAGGTTTGGGGAGCATTCCCTGATATATTCTGCCGCCGCAATCACATGTCGTTCAAATCCTGCAAAATCCGAGTTTATTGTAATATCAGGAATTGATACAACATCTGCACCCGATTCGATCTGAAGATCTAAAACTATCTTAGCATCTTCAATAGTCAGCATTTCTGTTTGCTCTAATTGAGGGAAAAACTTTGATATTGCATATTCAAAGGCATCGGTTCGCGCTGTAATCTCTCTCTTATACTTATAAAAGACTCCGTTTTGTTCACGAAAACGTTTCACAGGATACTTTTTTGTGAATAATTTAACAATCTCTAGCAGAGGGTTGAGGATAGGGGCATCCAAATTTAATCGATCTTTATAATTCGCTTCTGTACTGGCTGCAGATCTTGTTGGGGTAGTAAAGTTTCTTTTGGTATTCTGTACCTCAACCACTCTGCCTCCAAACTTCTCTGGTAAGCTAAGAATCCTAATTTTTTTAATTTTCATTAAATACGCCTCCTTGAAGGTATAATATCTTCCCTTATTTCAGATTTAGCTGTATATGCACTATAATCAGAATAAACACGGTTTAAAATTCCATGATAACCCAGCTGATCCCAGCCCATTCTTTTATTCTGTAATTCTCTAAACTCCTCTTCATTCAATTTTTTTATTACTTCTTCTACTAATCTCTCACCTTTCTCAGTCAGTTTAAAATACTCTTTTCCCGTTCCTTTTCTCCCAGAAATGTCTATGATGCCTTCCATTCCAAATTTATTTATGAGTGAATCCACTTTCTTGCTGTACGGTCCAAATTTATAAGGAACGTATCCAAAAGTTTCCGAGGGTATCTCAAAATCAGGAGCAAACTCCTTTTCTATTAAGAACAGTTGTTTCATAAATGAGAGCATCCCCTTTATTGCAAAGTTCTTCTGTGCGTATAGTAATGCAAGAATCCAATCCTCAACACTCATCAATTCCCTTTCCCCTCCTCTTTTGGCCCGCGCCTTCTCAATAGCCTTCTGTAAATCCACCGGGTGATAAGTCAGAAAACCACATTTTGGACATTTGTAAAATCTTACCTCCACCCCTTTTATCTCTGTTACACCCTCCTCTCTTGGCACCCCGCAGTGACATAATTCATTCTCAATATCCTTCTTAAATTGGTCTTCCTTTATCACTTCCATCATTTTTTATACGGGGCAACATGCGTTATTGCCCAACATTCTTCTTTGATATCCCTGCAGTAGTCTAAAGCCACTACTACCCTTATCCTTTTTCTACGCCATGTTGAACATCTTTCGCGGATACCATGTTTGCGGCGAGATTTCTCACAATCATTCCCTTCTCTCAGTATATATATTATATCGTATACATCCATATCTAACTTATTCATTTCTATATATGCTGCTTTTGTTATTCTGATTTCTCGCCCATCCCATAAAAAACCTTCGATAAAATTCATTCTAAATACACTTGGTTATAAAAAAACTTATAATTTATGCGTATTTTCCCGCTTTATAAATATAGAGAGCGAGGGAGAGATAGAACAATTAATGGATATTGGTCAGAAACGTTTGAAACTTTAGAAGGAGCATTAAATTATGCTCGAAGAACAGGAAAAGCTAATATTAGCACAAGTGCCTTTTGTATTAGGTGAAGAAAATAATGAAAAGTTTATGATGAGGCCTAATAGTAATTTTGGTATTTTGTATTGTTTGGCATTTGGAGTTTGGGATTTATAAGTCCACCGAATATTGGGCAATTACTATCCCTTGTAACCCCTTCCAATCACATAAACTTCCGCACTTCTTTTACGAGTCGCAGCGGGCGAATACGCCCTCGCATACCTGAACTTCTCCTTCACACTCCTATAAAACTTATCGTAATAAGCCCCTTGAAATATTTTCGCAACGAAGTTACCATTTTTCCTTAAAAGCGCAGAAGCAATGTTTAACGCTGATTTGCTCAGTTCAAAGGAGCGAAAATGGTCGTAATCCCTATTCCCGGACAATTTTGGCGATGCATCCGAAATCACGACATCCACAGCGTCTCTTCCTTTCACTAAATCTTCGATAGCCTTTATCGTCTCCTCTTCTTTCGTTATGTCACCTTTTATTATCACCACGTCCTCTATTTCTTCTATACGCTGCAAATCCACGCTTATGACCACTCCTCGCTCGCCGACTAACCCTTTTGCAACCTGAGACCAGCCTCCGGGGGCAGCACCCAGATCAACGACAACGTCACCCGCTTTTATCACCTCGAACTTATCGGCTATTTGCAACAGTTTAAATGCGGAACGAGACCTGTAACCTTCCTTTTTCGCTCTTTTATAAAATCTGTCGGTTTTCAAGTCTGCTTGTTTTACCATGTCGTTATTTTAAAATTCCTTCATTTCCGCTTCACCTTTATCTCTATCTCCTCCCACTCCTCCTTCACGCCCTTTAACGCAGAAACCGCACCGGCAATCGCCTTCCCTATCACGTTTTGCACGAACTCGTTTGCTACTATCTCTTCCTTATCCACAAATATCTCCACTTCTACTTCCATTATTATCTTTCTCCCATAGCCGTTCATATCATAAATTAATAAGTGAACTTCAGGGAAATAAGTTCTCTTGGTTTCTTTGATTAAACTTTCTTTTCAAGTGGAAGTGTGAAAAAACGGCTCTCTATACTTCACCGCCAACTTCAATCTGTTTATTATGTGCTTCTCGTCCACGCTCTCTATGGGAACGAGATTATCATCTCTAAGCAAACAGGTCTTTATCTTTCCTTCGGACGTTATTCTTAACCGGGAGCAATTTGCACAGAATGCTGTATTATCTATCGGGTGAACAACCTCTACTTCTACGCCATCCACGAAATATTTCTTTCTGCGCTGCAACTCTCTCGTTTTTATAGCCGACGCTTTCGATTTGAGTTCGTCTTCGAGTTCATAAAAGTCTGCTTTATAATTTAGCATAGTGTGGGACTCTGCTCCACGATCCCGCGAGCCCTGTAAGGGCTTATGGTTAAAAGAAGGAATCAACTCTATTAGCTGCAGGATTGCCATTTCTCCACCACCTCTTTTATTGCACTCACGCACAAAATCCACCATGCTAACTATCTCATCCTCGTTTATTCCTTTCAGGAGAACCATGTTCAGCTTGAGCGGCGTAAGACGGGCATCAATCGCACTGTATATACCCTCAATCACCTTCGGAAGATTGTTTCTCGAAGACGTGATGAAATCATATCTCTCCTCTTTAAGCGAATCCAGACTGACATTCACCCTGTCCAAGCCCGCATCCGCAAGTTCAGCCGCATATTTGCTCAATAATACGCCATTTGTAGTCGCGGATATGTCGTCTTCAAAATCTCTCATGCCCTGCACTATCTCCACGAGGTCATCTCGCATCAAAGGCTCGCCACCTGAGAATTTTATTTTCCTTATGTCAAAATAAACAGATGCAACTCTCGCTATTTCCACTACCACTTCAGCACTAATCTCTCCGGTTACCGATTCTTCTCTCTTTTCGCCCTCGCTATGGCAATATATGCAGTTCAAATTACATCTTCTCGTGAGTGAAAACCGCAAACTCCTTATCTCTCTACCATAATCATCTATTAATCGCTCCTTATCCATTTTCACTCACTCCTTACTTAAAAAGCGTTATGCTATTATGTTATAAACTTCCTTATCGCGTCCTCCGTGACCCCAACGAACTTCTTCATCAACTTATCCTTTATTTCCTCCGTTGCACCTTCCACAGTCACGCGTATCAAAGGCGAAGTGTTAGAAGCCCTTATAAGCACCCAGCCCTCCCCCTCTTCTTCTTCTTTCAGGTCTATTCTTATCCCATCCATTGTATTTATCCTATCAGCCCCATATTCGTATGCTAAACGGTCAGCAAGAACCCGCATCACCTCAAACTTCACCGCATCAGCACATTGAAGATTCTTCCGCACCTTTGGATACTTTGGCAACTCGTCCACAAGCTCCGATAACTTATTTCCCGTTTTAACCAGAATCTCCGCTATTTTCAACGGTATTACCATCGCATCGTCAAACGGAAAAAAGGAAGGTATAACATAATGCCCGCTTGATTCTATACCAAGCACAGCATTCCTCTTTTTCGCTTCCATCGTCAAGAAAGTATGACCAACCGGTATCCTATCTATTTTACCACCTAACCGCTCTAACTCACGCTCGACAAGCATGGAGCATTCAACGTTTGCTAAAACAGTTCCTTTTCTCGCTTCTAATAACGCCTTAGCTATGATAACGCCACACTGGTCTGCACTTAGCATTCTTCCGCTATCATCCACAATTGCCACTCTATCGCCGTCACCATCGAAAGCCACGCCAAAATCTGCTTTTTTTCGTTTCACTTCTGCTTTTAAAGCGCCTAAACTCGCATCTGTTGGTTCCGAGGGTCTATTAGGAAAGGAAGGGTCAGGATTTGAAAACAGCGCTTCGGTTTTCAGGTTCACTCGTTCCATCACATCCAACGCCACCAATCCCATGCTTCCGTTTCCGCAATCCAGCACGATTTCTTTTCCTTCGAAAATCTCACGGTTAAACCTTTCCGTTATGTACTCTATATATTTGTCTCTCAAATCTACCTCATGATAGTTCCCAACTTCACTCCACGAAACCTCTTTCCCTTTTCCTTCCAGCACTATATCCCTTATCTTTTCATTCTCCTCGGCTGAGAACCCTATTCCTTCCCCGGTATAAAGCTTCACGCCGTTCCATTCCGGTGGTAGATGAGACGCCGTTACATACGCAGTTATATCATTCTTGAGCAGCCATCCAGAAAAAGCACAAACACCAAATGAGGTTGTTCCTGCATTAGTCACGTCAATGCCCGAAGAAAGCAGACCAGAAATTAGCGCATTCGAGAGCAAAGGAGATGTAGTTCGTATGTCGTTACCAACAACCACGCTCTTTTTGCCGCTCTCTTTCGCATACGACCCCAGAGCCAGTCCTATCTTTAACATCGTCTCCGGATACAGGTCATCATTGAAAATCCCTCTTATGTCATACGCTCTGAATATATGTGCGGGTATTTGTCTTTCGTGCATCGCTATAATATGATACACTTTTTCTTTTTAAAAAAAGAAAACCTGTGCTAAAATTTTTTAGAAAAAAGTTTTATCAAAAAATGGTTGTTTCTTTAGTCAAGCTTTCTTTTCCAAAGAAAGGTTGTTGGTAAAGCTTTTCTTTTTAAGAAAAGATTTCTTCTCAAGAATCCCCATTCTTTGTCCAATACCTGCCTATGCTTTTGGTCACCCCATACCTTCCTGTAGAAATAGAAATATTCATAAAGCGCGGGTAAATCCCTGCAAAACACTACTTTATGATTCTCAATATTTTATCCCCTCAAATCCACAATCTCAGATATTTCAGGTCCTGTAGAAATCAACTTCACGGGAACTCGTGTGTCGTGCTCAACCTTAGCTACAAAATCTTTTACCTCTTTACTCAACTCTTCGTACTCCTTTGCACCTCTGCATGAAGCGTCTAACCTGTCCACACCACTCAATGCCACCATCGTTGCTCCATTTATCATCGTGGAGTAAGCAGCCATCTTTGCATCCCATTCCCCTATTCGCCTTTTCCGTCTTGTAACCGTTCCAAACTCCTCGATATGCAACTCAGCCGCTTTTTCTTCTTCCATTTGCGTTTCAAAAGGACCCTCGCCCACTCGCGTTGGAAATGACTTGAATACAACGATGACGTCATCTACTCGTGTAGGACCTATGCCCACGTCAGCCGCCATCTGCGATGCAGTTGTGTCTTTAGAAGTGACGAACGGATAAGTCCCGTAGAGCAAAGAAATGCCAAACCCTTGCGTCCCTTCTACCAGCACACCGCTCCCACGGTCCAGCGCCTCGTTTATTTCCTGCGGCACGTCACAAAGGAACTCCTCCAACTCCTTTACATCCTTCGCTTGTCTTGACTTCCTAAAAACTCTCGCGGCATTCGCAGGTCCGCATCCAGAACCCGTGGACCCTATTTTGCCCTTTAAATGCGCATCCCTCCTGTCCTCTTCTATATGTTCCTCTTCGATTATGCCGCATCGCCGATCCACGCCTACTCGCCCCCGCAGCCCGAAGGAAGCTATTTCTCCTTTGAACACCCGTGGGTCAACCAATACGCCAGCACCGATAAGAAGCCTTGCAGATTCACACACAAATCCCGAAGGCACCATCCTCAATGCATATTTCTTACTTCCTACTTCAACCGTATGCCCAGCATTGGGTCCTACACCACCCCTCGCAACCACCACCGGCTTGTCATGCTTTGCAAGATACGCTATAATCTTGCCTTTACCTTCGTCACCAAAGAACCCCCCTACTAATATTGTTGATGGCATGGTAATTACTCAATAGTCCTGTGGATTTATAAATTCTTTTTAACAATGTTTTTATTCCACATCCAACAACCACGGCTCTTTTAATCCCGCAGGACAATTCAACTTCATCGAGCATTCGCCACAGTTTCTATTCTCGTTAATACACCCCGCAAGTTTAGAATATGCAAAGCCAATCCTCGCTCCTTCATTTCCCTTTAACTCCCCCGCTATCTCGTTCACACGCTCAGACACATCTACGGGATAGTAACCGCCCCACCATACGTCCTCAAGACCTGTTTTCAAAACCTCCTTCCCTATTTCCTCCATTCGCTCCTTCGTGGGTCCCGGATGGTAATATAAGATGTAGTTAGGTCTGAAAGGAATAATTCGGAATGGAACTGAAGTGTCAATCGAGGCAATGAACTCCGCAATGTCTTTTATCTCATTATCGTTAATTCCTGGTATCACCACTGTCCTTATCGCCCTTATCTTCTCTTTTCCGCTTTTTATCAGATATTCCGCATTCCTCAACACCGGTTCCACTGGCGCTCCTGTTATTGCTCTATGCGTGTCGTCGTTAAACGCTTTTAGCTCAAATGTAACGTAAGAACAAAAGCTTAATATCTCTTTGAGCGTCGCTAAAGATGCAAATCCATTTGTGGCAAACCCCACTCCCAACCCCGGCATCTTTTTCCTCGCCTCTTCCGCTACCTTTTTTATATACGGTAGGTGAATGGTTGGCTCTCCGCCTGTGAAGCTAATCTTATCAACGCCCATCACCTTACCCTCTCGTGATTCAATCCGATAAATAGCTTCTGAAGCGAGTTCCGAAGGCTCAACATAGCCTTGATAGAACCACCCACTGCCCGGATACTGTGAAAGCCGGTAGGCATTACAATAGATACACTTGAAGTTACACCCGAGCATCGTCACCGAATAGCTCTGAAGAACCTGTGCAAGGTTACAGTAGGCAATCTCTGGCATACCAACACCACAAACGCCTACTTCACCCTCTAACCTGTTAACACAGCATTTCCACTCGCATAGCTCGCAATTCTTGAACCCTCTTTCCCACTCCTCTTCCATCTATATCTATTAATAAATATTTATTAATATTTACGATAAGCACTGGGTAGAAGAATCAATAGGAATTAGAAGGAAGGAGGAAATAAGTGGCTTATGAGGATTGTAGTTCTCGGTGGTGGCTTTGCGGGGCTCGAATTCGTGGAAAGTGCGAGGCGCATCATCCCCGATGCGGAAATCACCATGATTGAGAAGCGGGACAAGTTCCTGTATATCCCATCAAACCCTGAAATTCTCAGCGGCAAGGTGACACCTGATGGAATTTCCGGAGACCTGCGGAAATTCGCAGAGAAGCACCGTGCAAACTTCGTGCGCGAGGAGGTAACAAGTGTGGACTTCGCCTCAAATCTTGTGACGACTACCGGAAGGGAAATACCTTTTGACTACTGCGTTGTTACAATCGGCGCAGAGCAGAGCTACTTCGGAATACCCGGTGCACAAGAGCATTCGCATTCCGTATATTCGCTCGAAGACACTATAAAAGCGAAGGTGGCGCTTGACAGGCTGCCGAAAAGTGTTGCAGTTGTCGGTGCTGGGTTAACTGGCGTTGAGGTCCTCGGCGAACTGCTCGATTTCTTCAAAGATAAAGGTGTGGATGGAAAGGTCTATCTGGTGGAGGCGCTCCAGAAGGTGCTTCCCGGATTCCGTGATAATGTCTCGAATTACGTACACGAATTCTTCAATAAGCGTGGCGTAGAAATCATGCTAAACAAGATAGTGAAGGAGGTCAAGGCAGGCGTGCTTTCCTTCGCTGATGGCAGTAAGCTCGACTTCGAGATGCTTATCTGGACTGCTGGTGTAAAATCCTGCTCATTATCAGAGAAGCTCGACCTACCAAAAGACCGCAGAGGCTGGATTGAAACAGAGACTTCGTTACTTATCAAAGGTAAGAAGGATGTCGCTGCAATCGGCGACGTCGCCTCTATCAGCTTCGACGAGGAAATCGCAGGCAAGAACGTCGAAGAGGCAGAACGGCAAGCAAAGCATTTAGCAAAGAATTTGAGGTTGCTTGATGCGGGGAAGCCGCTGAAACCTTATAAGCCAATCAACACGATTAAATACCCAAGAACATTTATCTCGCTCGGCGAAGACCAAGGAGTGCTCCTCACGAAGCGCCTATTCCTTAAAGGCAAGCTCATATACCGCATGAAGAAGCGGCTCGAGAAGAAATACATGGCACGATTTGAATAAACCCTTTTTTCAAATATTCCGCATTCTCAAAACCGGTGTTCCGCTGTTTCCTCGAAGAAGCAACACCTCGTTACTGCTTAGAGTATCATGCATTATCCAAACCTTGCAACGTTTTCAGACTGGCATGAAGGACAGACCACTTTTCTCCCATTCCTTTAACCTTTAAATATATTTCCACAAGCCCTGCACTTGTATTCCACTACGTCCATCTCTTCAATATCCAAACTGAACTCGCCTCCACCAACACTACACATCGCTATCACCTCCTTTATCCTTTTATTAATATTTGTTTAGGATACTTAGTAAACTCAGATATCGGTTTTTCTTTTCTTATCCCCACTCTACTTATCTTTCTGAAATCTCATATCCCTTGGAGATGTCTTCAATTGTCATTTGGAAGGAAACTCTGCCAAAAGTGTTATTATTGTTTATTTTTCTTTGAGTTTAGGATGGATTTCAGTTGAGGGGATAATGAATGGTATCACAATTTATTACGAATATTTTATTCTTGCATCTCAAAATTGGAATGTTTTAAAAAAACGAAAAATTTAAATAAACACAAATTTATATCTCTCATAGAGGTGAGAAAAAAAATGGCAGAAGGAATTTGTTACGTATGCACCCAAGCATTTACAGCAAAGGATAAGGACACAGTAGTAGATAAAATAGTGGAGCATATAATGGCAGAACATCATGGTCATGTCTGGAGGGATACGCTGGAGCCAAAAAACAAGTTTGATAAATGCCCACTATGCGGAGGTACCGTAGGCAAGCTCCTTAAGAACTGCCCCAATTGCGGCGCTGATCTCGTAGAGCAGTTTGCGAGGAGGGTAGCTTCGGGCTACGTACACTAAAGTAGTGATAGGAAGTTAAGAAAAGAGAGCTTCCCAAAAGCTCTCTTATTTTTTCTTTTTTGAATCATAGCTTGATCTTATTCTCTATTTATTATTTTCGATTTTTTCCGTATTCCAATTTTGAGAACCTCCGCCCTCCAATCGCTTTTACCGCAGCATCTACTATAACATCTTCCACCATAGTGAGAGAAGGGTCAAAGCACCTTTCCCTCATGCATATATCCCCGGCAGTTATCCCCGCTTTTATAGCTAATGTAAGCTCATTTATACGCTCTGCAACCGTCTCCTCGGAGATTACTTGCGCTCCTATCAACTTCGCGGTATCTGCCTCAAAAATCAATTTTACGATTATCAGCTTCCTACCTGGAAAAAATCTTGCCTTCGTATATTTAATTGCATTTCCTGTTTTCATTTTTATTCCGTATCTCTTTGCCGTCTCTGATGTCATTCCTACGCTTCCCACTTGCAGACCAGAGATAGCGGCTACCGTAGGGCTTAAGCAAGGTTCGTACGAAGAACTGATACCAAGTATGTTATTAGAGACAACCCTTGCCTGTATTAATGCCGTGGATGCTAATTGACTCAGCCTTGGACGAGACGTGACTGCATCTATCACCTCTACACAATCACCAAGTGCATATACGTTATTTAAATATGATTTCTCTTTCTTAACACGCAATGACCGGTCTGTCGCTATTCCCCTGCTCTCGCCTGTTTCTATACCCGCTTTCACTGCAATATCCACATTAGGACGCATTCCCGCCGATACCAGCACTATATCAGCCGGAATTTCTTCGCCTTCCACCATAGCAGATTCCACTTTTTGTTTGCCCTTTATAGCACTTACCGGCTTTCCAAATATAAAAGTGACATCATTATGCAGCCATTTTTGAACTATTGAGGTCATATCGGCGTCTAAGATGGTAGGGAGGAGATAAGGTAACATTTCCACGACCGTTGTACTGATACCTTTTTTTGAGAAAGCAACTGCTGTTTGCAGTCCTATTAGTCCAGCACCAATAATCAAAGCGTTTCCTGGGTTCGCATTCATCGCTGCTTCTATCCTCACCCCATCTTCCCTTCCGGTTAACGTGTAAACGCCCTCAAGGTTCGTTCCTTCTATCGGTGGAATAAACGGTTTGCTCCCCGTTGCTATCACCAGGTAGTCATATTTTATATCTTCTCCCGTATCAACGCTCACATATCCATCTTCTAAATTGATGCCCGTAACTTCTGCCCCTGTTCTGAAGTCCACTCCTTTGTCTATGTAAAAGTTAGGTTTAATCAGCTCCAGCTCCTTTATGCCATACATACCTTGCAGCGCAAACGGTAATCCACAAGTTGAGAAGAAACCCTCTTTCTCCTTCTTTATAAGTGTTAGCTCCATCTCTTCAGCATCTTCTTTACCTCTATGCAAAAGCTCCAAAACGTCTATACCCGCAGCTCCTCCTCCTATTATCACTACCTTTTTTGCCATATCTCGTTTTCACCCCCCTTCTTATACGTTAAGATACTTTTTCAAGTGTGTCCTATATTAATAGATAAAGTAATGAAAGTTGAAGTGCAATTCTTCGCAAGATGCCGGGAAATCGTTGGTGCGAAGCAAAAGGTGCTGGAGGTAGAGGAAGGCATGAGGATAAAGGATATTATAGACACTCTAATAAACGAGTATCCGGAATTGAAGAACGTGAAGTTAATAGTATCGCTGAATCATAAATATGCTGAACAGGAGGAGAAATTAAAAGATAAAGATGAGGTTGCGGTTTTTCCTCCGGTGAGTGGAGGATAAGAAAATGATTACGGAAGAGGATTTCTCGATTGACGAGCTCGTAAAGAAGATGAAAAAGCCGGAGATAGGTGCTATCGTGACTTTTTTAGGCGTAGTGCGCGACGAAGGCATAAGGGGTATGGAAGTGGACGTGTACGACGAGATGGCGGAGGAAGAGCTGGAGAAACTGGAGCGTGATGCTCTGAAGAAGTTTGAGGTCGAAGCGGTAGAAATAGTTCATCGAAAAGGTTCATTGAAAGTGGGTGAGAACATCGTTGCCATTCTCGTGGGTGCGAAACACCGAAAAGAGGCTTTCAGAGCTTGTGAATATCTGATAGACGAGTTGAAGGAGCGCGTGCCTATATGGAAGAAAGAATTGAATGAAAAATCAGAGCAAACCTATTAAGTTCACATGGCGTTGTAATATCAAAGATTTTACCCATTCGAGAAACAAATCGAAAAGCTTTTTATATACTATGATGGAAGTAAATGTTATGTCGAAAATAAAGAGCTATGGCATTATCTTTGTGGTGGCACTAAGCGCGATCTTAGGTACAGGGATAGTCTTTGCCTGTGACGAGCCGATCGATATTCGCATCGCTCCATCTACTCTCAATCTCGACAAGGCAGGGGCATGCGAGGACCCATGTGTAACAGTGCATGCGGAAATACCACTCAGTGAGGTAGAAGTATCTGATCTCAACAGTTTGACTTTGAGTGGTAGTAAAGGTACTGTCACTGCTATCGGGACTGATGATGACGACCGTGGTTACTTAGTCGTCAAGTTCGATCGGGCAGAGGTTAAGGGAATTGTTGAGGTGGGTAAAAATGTTCCTCTGACGCTCACCGGCGAAACGAAAGAAGGGGAGTCTTTCACAGGGACAGATACCATTCGAGTGAAGCGGTAATTAAAAATATACCACCACTTTTTTTCATTTTCATGCCATCAGCGATTCAGAGGTTACAGTGGAAGAGACCTTGAAGATATTTGAATAAAATTTGGTTTTGATACGGGCTTAGAAGCCAGCCACTTCTATCTATTCTTCTGGTTTGAGTCCCGAACTTTAATGCTCCTTATTGAACTCGTGACCTCATTGACTTTCTCAAGCGGTATTTTTAAATTCTCAATTAAAGCCGTTGCGGTGGGATCATTAGCCATACACTCGATAGGGAAAGACGTTTCATCTATTATCCCGACGTCATGAAAACCTGCCTCTTTCATCACTTCTATGTATTTGCCCCTCATGATTGCACCAGAAATGCAGCCAATATATGCTTCAATAGATTTCTTTAAGAACACATTATAGATACTTATTAAACTTCATACAAAATGATTCCGGATATCCTGATACCCTTAGTGACAGATACTCAATGCCCTCAGGATATAAAATAATAAAGCCCAATTACCACAAAAATCACACCGATAACGGTTCTTAGCACCTTCTCGATTTTATAAACGTTCTGAACGTGTTTGTTAATTTCCTGTGCGCCGAGATAAAATAAAACTGCGAAGATAATAACGGGTATTCCCGTTCCGAGTCCATAGAATGCAGGTAGTATTATGCCCTCTCCGGAGGCGAGTCCAAGCGGTATCAAAGCACCGAAAAATAGAACTGCACTGTAAGGGCAGAACGCTAAGGCAAATAGAGCTCCTATGAAGAATGCACCTATCAGTCCAAAGTCAGCGGTTTTTTTGCTTAGTTTCTCTGTAATACGTCCGCTACCAATATTAAAATTTAAATGTATACTTCCTATCATGAAGAGCCCGGATATAATCAGGATAACACCCAAAATTTCACCGTGGATACGCTGGACTGTAAGCGAGAGGTCTATCACATTTATGCCAATTAAAATTATACCGGCACCTAATACCGAATATGTGCAAATGCGTCCCAGAGTGTAAACGAGTCCATTTAATGGAGTATGATCAGGATTTTTAATATCCCGTGAGATATATGCGATTGCTGCTATGTTCGTTGCCAGCGGGCAGGGACTGATGGACGTTAAAACGCCAAGTAAAAACGCAACGAGTATCACAAATTCCGTGTTCGCTATCAAATCCTGCATGATGGATTCAAACATTTTAGTTTTCCTTTTTTAGTTTAGCGCATCCAATTTATTTTTAAATACTTTTATATATTCCTCTTTATCCCAGACATAACTCCACATGTCATTTGCATCTATTATCTCTTCCTTACCATCTTTGATAACGTTAATATAGAGCGAAGAACCTCTAATACCATACTTTTTTGCCATATCTATGTTTTCAGGGTCCTGAAAATTAACTGTTTCATAACTTATTTTTCCTGATTCATAATCCTCCGGAAAGTGCAGTTCTATTGTTTCTTTTGCAAAATCACCGATGTTTGCGCATGACTGACACGGGCGTGCTGGCTCAAATTTGACAACCTTTATTATTATATCTGCAGGTTCCGGGATTGAAGATGTAGTTTTTATATCCTGAGTTGTATTTTGCAGTGGATTGCTTGTCACATTATTGGTTTCTTTTTCTGGTTCAATACATCCGCAAAACAAAAGTGTGAGTATTATACCGGTTATTATAATTCCTGCAATCAAAAATGTTTTTTGATTACGGCTCATTCCCGTACCCATTTTTTTATTTCCTCCGTGCTTGGAATTCTTCCGCTCGCTTTAACCACCCCATTGATAACTACTGCTGGCGTCATCATTACACCAAAACTTATTATTTTATCTATATCCTCTACTTTCTCAACCTCTGAATCAACACCGAGTTCCTCTATCGCTTTCTTTGCATTTTCATATACTTTTCTACATTTTGCGCATCCCGTTCCCAAGATTTTAATTTCCATTTTTTGTGCCTTCCTGTTTAACTATCAAAATATCCCAAAAGAAGTGACTTTTTTCTCCCCAGACTCCGTCAGGTGGTATATCAAGAAATTTCCGTCTTGCGTGCAATCTATCAGTCCGGCTTCTTTCAGCAGCTTCAGATGGTAAGAAAGCTTCGAGTATTCACAGTTCATAAGTTCAACCAGGACACATACACACAAGTCCTCTATACGCAATGCCTTCAAGATTCGTAATCTCATCGGGTCAGAAAGAACTTTTAAAATCGCAACTGTATCACTGACGTCCTCACGCATTAACCGCTCTACTTTTTCTAAAGTCTCCATGGATATCTTGTAAGAAGGTGGTATCTTACAGGGATTTTCCTGATCGCACGATGCTAAAAGTCTATTTTTTACACCTGCCGGCTTCCTCACCTTCTCCGGTTCTTCCATTTTTAGCCCTTCTCCTCCCTCAGCATCTCTGCCAAATATTTGTATTTTCATGCATTACCCTATTAATATTTCAAAAATATTTGAAATATTGATTAATAAGAAAAGTTTTCTATTTTTATCCTTTTACTTTAATCCACAAGAGATTTATATACCGAAAATACTCCGCTTATATTTCCTCCTTATTATTCTTCCCCGGAAAGGCTGGAATAGGAGAAAGCGATAAAGGTAAATCCTTTAAATCGAAAAATAGTAGGTTGTGAAAAAAATGCGAAGCATTTTGATTAAACTTTTTTTTAAAAAAGTTTGTTTCCACAACCTTTTTCTTTTTTTTATATTATGGTAGGATGTAGGGCATGACTTCACCGAGAGGTACGTTCGCACCGAAGAACACTATCCTTCCCAGAATTTCACCGGTTAGCACACATACAAACACTGCGCATGTAAGAACCGATGCCTTAGAGATGTCCCTTTTCTTCAGCGGCAATATAAGCACTGCTAAACATACGAGAGTCAGAACAACGCCTATTATCACACGTGCCCAGAAGAGCGTGGTGTAATCACCATGTAACATGTTTTTTAGGGTTTCCAGTTGTGCCATGCCTGCTGCTTCCGTCTCGGCAATTTGTAACATAGATATGTTTGCAAACAGCACAAACACCAGCACTATTACCATTACCAGCGCAATCCCCCACGTAGCCCAGAAGTAGCGAGCCAATGGTTCCACTGTTTCTTTCTTAATCATGTATTTCAAAGAAAGAACTGCTGCTACTGCCGTTACGCCCACGAGCAGAGCGGTAACGAGGAAGAACAGCGGTGTTGTGATCTGGTTCATCGCAGGCAATCCCACCATCATATATGTCTTCGCGGTCACACTGAGGAACGCAACTCCCACAATGGCGGATATGACACCAACAACCTTCCTGAGTGGTATAAAAGGCTTTGCTATTTTAGGTATTAGCGGTATCCTCCTGAGACTACCGTATTCTGGCTCAAATAGCCATAACACCGTATATATCACCGCTAAGACTACAAACACCGTCAATGCTAAGGACTCTCTGCTCAGCCACGACGTAGCAAGGTTCGAATTCATTGTCATCATAGCTTGGATTGGTCGTGCCTCGTGTGACAGCATGGCAATCAAGCCAATAACAGCGACCGGGACGCTTACCCATGCCCCGGTCTCAAAGAACTTCAACGCCGCTTTATCTTTTGCGATAAAGTCCGCGATGACCATTGCTATCAGTGCGCCAACCGCCATCTGGCTAAATACCGTGAATACTATGTATGCTATATGACTCATACTCTATCTACACCCCCATACTACATCTTCCTCGCAGCCGCTACCTTCTTCATCAGCCCCCCATCCCCCTGTTTTTGCAAAGCACCTGTGGTGCAGTCCGTACCGCAAGCAGGCTCCGCTGGTCTTATTATCGGGTTACCTGCCTCGTCCTTCTGGTGGAACGGTATAACGCAATACGTGCATTTATCCATGATTCCCTTGAAATCGCCGGTCTCAGGATATTGAGGGGCGCCGAAGGGGCATGCCCAGCCGCAGTATCCGCATCCTATACACCTGTCTTTGTCGTTGAGCACGACACCATCCGCCCGCTTGGAGATCGCCTTTACTGGACAGGCAATTTCGCAAAAAGGCTTCTCGCAGTGCATACATGCCATAGAGACGAATTTCTTCGTGACATTTGGGAATTCTCCCTCTTCTATCTCGATCACCTGTCTCCTCCTTACGCCAACGCCAATAGGGACCTCGTTCCTTATCTTGCAAGTAACCTCACATGCTTTGCAGTTGATACAATCTTCTTTTATAACTATGAATCCAGCCATTTTTATCACCTCCTACGTATATACCTTCACACATACATCGCTCATACATGCGCCCAATGAAGGGTCCTTTCGCTCAAGTGCCTCATCGAGTGTAACGAGCGGTATCAGGTCACCGTCATTTCCTCCAACCCCGTATGCAACGCTCAGCTCTTTACTCCAGTGCCCGAATCCATGATCCACACAGACGCAGTCTGGTCTTATCCCCTCTGTCAGCTCTGCTTTGACTCTTATCTTTCCTGCTCTTGATTCCACGTAAACATATTCCCCGTTCCTTATCCCAAGGCTCTGTGCAGTCGTTCTGTTCATCAACGCTCTGTTCTCTGGATATATCTCCCTTAAAATGGGATCGTTCTGGCTCTGCGTCATCTTCTCAAAGGGCTTTCTCGTTACTATCAGGTAGTATGGGTATTCATTGCTTGGCAAATCCCTCTTTGGTGCCCATGCGGGAAGGGGATCGTATCCGTTCTCCTCGAATACCTGCGAGTGTAACTCTATCTTCTTGGACGGTGTACCGAACTCCTCTTTTGGAACAAACGGCTTTTTATCGCTCCAGATACCTGTCGGACTTTTCTTCATCTCATCGAAAGAAGTCCCAAGGGCATTTAGCTGTGCCTCGTTCCAGGATTTCCCGCTCGTCCCCTCGGGGAAATACTCATAAAGACCCATTCTTTTTCCAATCTCTATGAGTATCGTGCTCGTGCCTTTGGTTTCGTATAATGGCTTCACAACCGGCTGTTTGATCGCAACCTGCGGGTACTTCGCGAAGTATTTCCTTACACCAACGCCGCTACCTTCAAGATATGTTCGATCTGGGAGTATGACATCTGCCATCTCTATAATCTCTGTTGGAAGTATATCAATCACAGCAATGAACTCAAGCTTCTTCAACGCCTCTATGAGCTTGCTTGTGTACGTGAAGGCTAAGACGTTGTATTTCCAAAATAGCGCCGCCTTGATTGGATAAGGTCTCTCCTCCAACACACCCTCAACGAATGTGGGAAATGACGCTTTTCCGGTCTTATAGAGTATGGGGAACTTCTCCAATCCATCTATCCTCTCTCCCTTTACACTCTCCGGATATGACGGTATCTCGAAGTATTCTCCAAATTTGGGCAGCTTCGGTGTCCTCTCAAATATAACGCCCCCTTCTCTGTCTATTGCACCGACCAACGCATTCAGGATGACCTCTGCATGCGATAACCTCCAGCTATTTGCATAGTTCGGACCTCCTGCATCCCTCTTGTGCGTGGCAACAACCGCAGGTCTCGTGGTAGCAAACTCCCTCGCTACCCTTGCTATTGTATCGGCAGGAACGTCTGTTATCCCAGATGCCCACTCAGGCGTGTACTCCTGGATGAAATCATCAAGCTTATCGAATCCAAGTGTATATTCCTCGACAAACTCTTTATCGTAGAGCTCCTCGTTCACGATCACATTTATCATCGCGAGCGTAAAAGCAAGGTCTGTCCCTGGTTTTATAGGAATCCACTCATCTGCTTTCGATGCTGTGACTGAAAATCTCGGATCCAGAACCACGACCTTCGCTCCATTTCTCTTTGCCTCGATAAAATCCCTTGCCTGAACATTTTTAGCCTTCCCCGGCTGGTCCCAACCGAAGGAGAGTATGAACTTCGACTTTGAATAGTCGGTTGTCCACGGTCTTCCCTTTCCTGTTACAGTCGCACGCCATACAATTTCATGGGTTATGTAGCATGTGTTGTTGTGAGCTATGAGATTCGGCGTTCCTATTGACTTTGCAAAGTGCTTCTGCCATGTCTTAGGTCTTGAAACAACCGCTATCGCCTGGGGACCGTCTCTATCCTTTATCTCCTTCAATTTTCCCGCAACCAGCTCAAAGGCTTCATCCCATGTTATCCTGACCCACTTCGGGTCCTCCCCAACCCCTTTGTTCGGATTGGTCCTCTTCATAGGATATTTCAAGCGATCTGGATCGTATAGCAAATTTCTCCCCGCGTATCCCTTCACGCACAGAACTCCTCCACTTATCTGGTCCTCTGAATTTCCGCTGAGTTCCAGAAGCATGTCATCCTTCACCCTGGCTTTGACCGCACAGTTCGCACTGCATATACCACAGAAGGTATGAACGATCTTCTCTTCGGGTTCTTCCTGCGCCCCCGCCGTCTCGATCAACCTATCGAAGTGTTTCGTAGGATAGCCGCCGAATGCTACAAAAGCCCCCAACGCAGCCGTAGCCTTGGTAAACGTTCTTCTTGATACTTCAATCCCATCAAATATCGATTTTACTTCTTCTGCCATTTATTCATCACCTCATGTTGACATAAAAAGTAACCATATATAAGCTTTTCGATACTTTTCGATACCTTTTCGTATTAAAATTGCATAATTCGTGAAACAAAAAGGGAAAGGCATATAAAGGGGAAAGCATATAAATATAATTAATAGTTGCATGAGATGCACCTCTGGCGACAAAAGACTTCCTAAAGAGGTGCACTCATGCATTTCTATCATTGGTAGAGGCAATATATATATTTTTCGTATTGATCTAACGAAAATCGTAAAAAGGGGATGAGATACAGATGAAGAAAAAGTGCACTCATGAATACTGGGAAATGCGTTGTCATCTTGAAACGCTCGATTCGCTTCCCATCGATGACGTAGACGCAGAGGTCATCAGGATAATAAGCGATAACGCCAGAGCAAGCAATGTGGAAATCGCAAGAGAAATCGGTGTGAGTGAGGGCACGGTAAGGAGGAGAATAGACCACTTGATCGAGAGAGGAATTATTCAAGGATTTGTAGCGGTGATAAAAGTATCAGAATCCTGCATAAAATTGTTTATTCGTTTTAAAGTGGAAGAAACGAAATTAAAGGATATTGCAGATAAAATCAGGATTCAAGATCCGGTTGTTGCTTTATATCGCTTGGCCGGGGATTACAATATTCTGTGCGAGGCTATGTTTCCTTCTATCATGGAAATGCAGCGGTTCGTTGATAATTACACGAAGATGGAGGGAATCATTGAATCTGAAGTGCAAATGGTAACTGGCTCATACAAGAAGTGTTTCTGGACTGGAGTTTAGTTTTTGCCTTGCTATATTGGAATGCAAAAGTAATATGGAGTTTTCTCGTTCAACTAAAGAACCCCTTCGTGCGTTTGCATAGCCATACGAGGAAGAGCATTATCGGCACTTCAGTCAGAACGCCAACGACAGTCGCAAGTGCCGCACCGGAAGTTACGCCAAACAGGGTAGTGGCAACTGCTATTGCAACCTCAAAATGATTGCTGCCTGCGATGATTGCCGTGGGTGCGGCATCCTCATACCTCAATTTTATGGATTTCGAGATGAGATACGTAATTGCGAACACTACGAGAATGTTTGCAACTATCCCAACAGTGATCATACCGATGATCGCGGGCAGTTCTACTATCTTCTCACCCTGATAGGTGAACAGCACCACTAACGTAATCAAAAGCGCTATTATTGACATCTTTCCCAAACGAGGAACAAGCTTCTCTTCAAACCAGTCCATACCTTTTCTTTTAATTGTTTGGTCCCTTGTAATCCACCCTGCTATCAGGGGTGTGCAGATGTATATGATTACAGCGAGGGCTATTGTCTTCCAGGGCACTGCTATGCCAGAGACGCCGATAAGGAATGTAGCCAGCGGAGCAAATAAGAAAACCATTGTCAGAGAGTTTATTGCCGTCATCACAAGCGTATGTCCCATGTTCCCTTCTGCTAAGTAGCTCCACACCAGGACCATTGCAGTGCATGGAGCCACGCCTAAAAGAATCAATCCCGCTATATATTGTTGAACAAGAGGTATTTCTCCTAAGGGCGTTAGCGTTGATCCCTGCGGCAAAAACCGATAGAAAACCACGCCTAAAAATAGCCATGCGAAGAAAGCCATTGTGAATGGTTTTATCGCCCAGTTCATGAACAATGTAGTGGCTATTGGTTTTGGCGTCCTGATCGCCTTCTTCACTTCTCCAAAGCTAATTTGAACCATTATCGGGTATATCATGGCAAACAGGCAGATAGCAATGGGGATAGAGATATGAGCCACTTCCAATATTGCCAGAAGTTCCGAAAGCTGCGGGAATGCCCTGCCAAGAATTGTGCCTGCAAGTATGCAGATTATAACCCATAAAGTGAGATATTTCTCCCAGATTCCAAGTTTTCTTTCTTTTTTCTCCATTTTTCTCTTTTCTCCTCACATTCGAAGCAGTATTCCTTCTCCGTGTTACTTAAGAATTCACGCCCGCATCCCTTGCATTTCACTCTATAAAGTGATGACTCCTTCTTAATTCTCTTTGCCTGCTCCTGAAGGTAGTAAAGGCATGTACATGGCTCTTCTATTTTCATCGTTGCTCCCCTTCCCTCCTGCAATATTCCTTATACTCCCTCAAAAGGCTATTTCCATACACTTCTTTTGCCGATTCCGGAATATAGTTGTATATCGCAGCCCTTTTTACCAGTTCCTTCTTAAGTCCCTCTTCATCCTCCATCTCACAACCGTAAACCTCCGAAAAAATCTCATCTAAACCGACCATTCCTACCTTCACACCGCCAATATCCACCTGTTTACTCTTCACAGCACCGCCGCAACAGCAACATCCACCGGCGTTAATTCCCATTCTCATCTCACAACACCCCCGTATATCATCCCCATTACTGTTGAGACGATTATAACCAGAGCAATGTAGATGCCAGCCCTCTCCGATCCGATTGTCCTCCATATTACGACCATGTTTGGCAAGCTTAGAGAAGGTCCTGCGAGCAGAAGTGAGAGCGCGGGTCCCGAAGCCATCAATCCGGAGCTGTAACCGAAAAGATCCCCAACTATCGGGACCTCCAATAACGTCGGCATATACAATATCGCACCGATTATGGACGACAGAAAGCAAGAGAAGAATGAATTGTCTCCAAAATATGGTTTCATTATCTCCCCCACTGCAATTTGAGAGTCATGAGAGGGAGCATAAATCGCCGCAACACCGCTTATTATACCTATGACGAATACGCCTGCCAAAAGAATTGGGAATATCATCTTTGCGAGCCACCACGTCTCCGTCCCCCATTCTTTCACTTCCTCTCTCGAATAGTGGAAAATCAAGATAATTGCAACTCCTATCGTCATGAAATAGATGGTGGTGAGTTTCGTGACCCATGAGATTAACCCTGACGCTCCAACGAGGAGTATCGCCACTAAAAGGATAAAAAACAGCAAAGTGATATACCAGGGTCTTCCCACCTCCGGGTCATCAGTCATGGCAGCCACTCTTACAACTTTCTTCTCCTCCTCCTCCTTCTTCACCCCTCGCTCAAATATCGTCGCCATGCTCAAGCCTATCACCACGGACATCGAAACAGCGCACACAGCCCTCGCAATCCCTATATTCAGACCGAGAACTCTTGCAGTAAGAACAATGGCTAACAGGTTTATCGCGGGTCCTGAGTATAAGAAAGCAATGGCGGGACCTATTCCCGCACCCCTTCTGTAAATACCTGCGAACATCGGGAGTACCGTGCAACTGCAAACTGCGAGAATAGTTCCTGAGATGGACGCAACGCTGTAAGATAGCCACTTTTTCGCTTCCGCACCAAAGTATTTTAGTATAGCCTCTTTTGAGAAAAGAGCTGCAATTGCTCCGGCTATGAAGAAGGCAGGCACCAGACATGTCAGAACGTGAAGTGAGAGGTATTGCATCAGCGTATCCACGCCCGCCTTCAAAATTTCGTTTACCACGTTCATTATTTCAAATATATTTGAAATACCCATATATAAATATAATAAGCTTTTTCTCTTTTAGAGTATATTGAAATGTTTAGACACCGATAAGAGGTGGATATCAAAATTCAGGAAACAAGTCAACGGCAATATGATTTAAAAAATAAAAAGTGCGTGGCACTCCACGCACATATTCTGTTTTAATAAAGCTCAACGATTGCACCCGCATCTATTACCACGGTGCTTGCCGCTACCGTCCCGTGGCCGCACATAATCGTCGTCTTGACCGTTCGGTATGCCGTCACCATCATCGTCTCGGCCGTTTATGCCGAAGTTGTCACATACGCCATCGTTGTCGGCATCCACGTAGCGTAATCCGTTTCCCTGACCGTTACGGGCAACAGCAACTCCAATGGAAGTCGTTACCAGCGCCACGATTAATATTCCTGCAATCCATTTTGTTTTCATTTTGTCATACCACCTCCTAAATTTTTTAACTTGTTTCCACGGTTATAGGTTAGAACTAACCCCTGATAAGCTTTTGTTTTCGCCCAGATTATACCCAAATCTCACCCAAATCAAGATTTCAGACTTATATATAACAAGACCGACAACGCTACAAATTCAAATACATCTGGTAATATCCCGATCCAGCCCAAAGCATACATACGACGATAACCGCACGTATAATGGAATAATGGATTTGAAGTAATCGCGTGCATAATCAAAAGAACAATAAAAGCGATCAACCCTAATGCGAATTTCGATTTTATCTGCTCGTAACTCCTTGCATAGATGAAAAGCAGACACAACAGTAGTATCAGGTTTCCAAGCGTTACCAACGCCTTGATATTCATGAGCAGCATGTCCTGCATAACCACTGGCGGCATCATTATCACCTTCTATTCTATTTCTTTTTCGCTTTTAAATTTATTCTACATTTTATCCAAATATTCCTCGAAGACATCATACTCTTTTTCCATGTCCGAGGATAAGAAATACACGGTGCCATATCTCTCACCGGCTGATGTAATTATCTTGTTATCCAAGAGAACCTTGAGATGATGCCTTACTGTTTTGTAATCCAATCCCAGTAACTCTGTTAACTGATTGGCGTTGTAGGGTCTATCCTTTAATGCCCGGATAATACGAGCACGGTTCACACCCCCTTTTGTGCCAACAATCAGCCACCAGATTACACGCCTCATGGATACTCAATAATCTTTTAGGAAAAAAGGAAAATAGCTTCTGTGATAATAAATTAACATTTTCAATTTCCATTTTGCATTGAGTACAGCTAACCCCCACTCACCCACGAAAGAATAACTATCTCTGCGTTACCTTCGACCTCTGTTTTTATACCCTGCAGATTTTTGATGTTCATCCCGTTGAGGTAAACGTTAAAAGAGCGCTTTATCTCGCCACCGTCTATTAACCTCTCTCTGAATTCTTCCCCGTATTTTTCCGCCAGTCTCTCTAACACTTCTCTTATGGTTGTAGAACCGTCTAAATCCAGTTCCGTCTCTCTCGTTTTCGTCAACTCATGCAAAGCCAGCGGGAATTTCACTTTCACAGGTTCTGAACCTTTTTCTTCTTTTACCTCTTCCCCTAATTCTGAAATCCCGACCAGACTATGTCGCAGTTTGAAGTCCCACTCTTCTTTCTTCCAATCCTCCATCACGCTTTCACGAGGTCTAACGTGGTTCAGCCATGATAAACGGTCCTCTGCCTGGTCTTTCATACCTCTTCGCTTGACTGTCAGGTCTGGATAAACCGTTATCCAGGTCTTTTGTGGCGGTGGCGTGGGATATTCACGATAACAACTACGGCTAATTATAGCATTCGGAAGATACTTCAAAGCGATTTCGTAAGCACGCTCCATTTCTTCCAGCGTGGGTCGTTTCGTTACCTTTTCATAAGCGAAAACAGGTACAAACGGATTTATACGGTATTTTATGTTTTTATTTAACGAAGCGAAGGACATCGCTATTTTCTCTATCTCCGCATCATCAACAATCCCGGGCATGTAAATCGTTTGAACAAGCAGTTCTATCCCGGAAGCGTTCAACTTTTCAATTGCTCTCAACACAGGCTTGTTGGATTTACCGGTGTACCACCTGTGAATGTCCTCGGAAAAAGCCTTCAGATCAACATGCGCCTCGGTCAAGCCCGCCTCTTCCAGCTCATGAACATAATTCTCATCCACCCCTAATTCATAACCGTTTGTCATCAACACGATTTTTTCAAATCCTTTTTCTTTTAATCCTTTGACCAAGCTCAATAAATAAGCCCTGTCAAGGGTAGGTTCGCCACCGGTAATCATCGCCTCCGAAGGAACTTTCCCATAGTAGTTCAGGCATGCTTTCTCCATTCTCTCAAGGGTCTCCTCGGCGGTGAGCAGTGTCCCTCCTCCATCTCGTGCAGGTCTGAAACAGCCTTTACAGCGGAAATTGCAGCCTGTAAGCATGAACCAGACCCTTGGTTCTATCTCCGAAAGCGTGAAATACTGCAACCCTCTTTTGTTCATATCCCGTATCACACCTTTTACGTATAATAGTAGTTATAATAAACCATGATGAAATTGTATGAAATGCCATAATTGAGAAGGAGGGTGAAAAAATGAAGGGCTAATTTTCAAATTTTTCAAGCCTATGTAACACCCGGTCCTGTGATATACCCAATTTCGTCGCTATCTCTTTTACTCCATACCCTTCTTCTCTTAGCCTGAATATCTCTTCTGTCTGCTTTGCTTTACTCCTTTTCCTTATAGATGCGTCATTTATACTTACAATTTTAATGCCATCGTCAAAGACGCTTACTGAAGTTTCAATCCTCGCATTTCCTTTGAACTGGTACCTCTTCATAGCGTCCATATCCCAGACCGAAACCGCACGCAACCTTAGGGTTCACCTTTAGATTCTTCCACTACTTCTTTCATCTTTCCTGTGATTTTTTCCATAATATAAAATTTACGCTTTAAGCAAAAATCGAAAACTTTTTATAACGTCTTTATGCAAAAAGGTATAGGTGCCGTGCTATAAAAGGGCACAAAGTAAAGACGGGAAAATAGGAGGTATGTGAATAAAATGGAGTTAACCTTGGAAGAAGCGAAGAAGGTTGTAGCGGGGGCGGAAGCAAAAGCGGCAGAGATAGGTGTGCCAATGAACATCGCAGTTGTGGATGTAGGTGGGAACTCAATGGCTTCTGAAAGGATGGATAAGGCATGGTTAGGGAGCATAAACATAGCCATAAACAAGGGATTTACGGCTGTTGCGTTCAATATGACGACCGAAGACTTAGGTAAAGCGTCACAGCCTGAACAATCGCTTTTTGGCATACACGCATCGAACGACGGTAGATTGATAATATTCGGAGGAGGAATCCCGCTGAGGAAAAACGGTGTGCTTGTAGGTGCAATTGGTGTCAGTGGAGGAGCAGTACCTGAAGACATAGAAGTTGCAGAAGCTGGCGTAAAGGATTTTAAGTAAAAAACTCGGCTTCTCCCCTTTTTTATTTTTTTTGAATAAATACAGGAGATAAGTTTATGGAAGCGGAACAAACTCTTCTAAAGAAGTGCTTGGCAGAGTTGATAGGGACGTTCATTCTCGTATATATAGGAGCAGGCGCGGCTGCTATCACTCTTCTGCTTGCAAAAGGAGAGACATGGCAATCCGATTTTTCTATTGGGATAGGTGCTCTCGGTGGTCTTGGTGATTGGTTAGCAATAGGAATCGCTTTTGCTATTGCAGTAGCCGCATCAATTTACATCTTTGGGCATATATCAGGGTGTCATATCAACCCCGCAGTGACGATAGCTTTATGGGCTGTAAAGAGATTTCCGGGTAAAGAGGTCATTCCTTATATTAGTTCCCAGTTGATAGGTGCTACTCTGGCAAGCACTTTTTTCGTTACAATAGTGGGTAAACGTGCAGCAACAGATGGAGGTTGCGGCGCCACCGCATTATTTCCGGGTATAAGCTATGCGCAAGGTATTTTAAATGAGGCAGTGATTACGTTCTTTTTGATGCTCACGATCATGGCATTGGCAGTTGATGAAAGGACACCAAAGCATTTCGCTGGCTTAATCATTGGTCTGGTAGTAGGTGCTGGCATAATCACCACAGGTAACATTACCGGGGCGTCATTTAATCCCGCAAGAACCTTTGGACCATATCTCGGAAATACTTTGTTTGGTGGTCCGAATCTTTGGGCTCAGTTCCCGATATACATCATAGGTCCCGTAATTGGAGCAATTATTGCCGCTTTCTTATACACATACATAGCGGGACTTAAAACTTAAATTGCCTGATTATACGCGCTTCCTCAACTCAACCGCAGATGCTCTGCCAGTCTTAGGGCTTTTCAAAACAACAAAGGTGAAAATGAATAATAAAATATTCCCGGTAGCGGTAACGGCGCTCGTGATGCTTTCGGCTTTCGCTGGTGCAGGTATGCAAAACGCATCTGCCTACAATCCTGCTGATGCGGATAATGCGATAAAAATCGTTCCGTTGAGCACGGATAAAGACGTATATCATTTGGGCGAGAATATGGAGATAGTTTTAGTAGTGCATTCACCGGGAAACGTAAGCAACGTTCTCATCGAGGTTTCGGGCTTGAAGGGCAGGCATGGACTCGACCTGATTTCTTTTTCGAGGGAAGCGAACCTGACATCGGGAGAGAATAAAATGACTTTTAGCTCCAGGATACCTTCTTGCGGGTGCGCAGTGAGTTATGGGAACTATTTCATCAATGCCTCTGTGGCGTATGGTCATGGCGACGAAGTCGTGATCGTGAATGCAACGCACAGTATAGTGCTGACACGCCGTGGTCAAATAACATACCAAATAACATACGCGAACATCACAGGTGAGGTGGCAAAGCGAATGATTGAATCCGAAGATGTCACTTTACTGGATGTGAGAACGGAGGAGGAGTATCACACAGCGCATATAGAGGGCGCAACATTGATTCCTGTCGCAGAGCTAAGTAATAGAACGGAAGAACTGAATAAGAGTAAGAAAATCGTTGTTTATTGCAGAAGTGGTCATCGGAGTGCAATAGCCAGCGGTATTCTCATAGAGCATGGATTTGAAGAGGTTTACAATGTGCTTGGCGGGATAAACGCCTGGGAAGAAAGAGGGTATCCCGTTGTTTCTACCGCAACTCCAACCCCTGAGCAGCCAGGATTTGAAACAGTTCTTGCAATTGCGGCATTGTTTGCCGTTGCCTATTTGATAAATCGGAGGAAGGTATCTTTTAAGTGAACCGGGAAATGTAATGTAAGGACAAAATTGAAGTAGTATTAGCATAAATGAGAAACATGCAGGGGTTATATAAGAAAGGTCTCCACCTTGAATATTTTACTGTCGGATATAATATTGTGGAGGCAGTTGCCTCGATTGGGTTTGGAATCCTTGCTGGCAGTATTGCTCTGGTTGGTTTCGGACTTGACAGTATAGTTGAATCGCTTTCTGGATTTGTCTTAATCTGGCGTTTGAGACGGCACGGAAAAATATCCAAAGACAGAGAAGAAAAAGTAGAAAAAAGAGCAATGAAATTCGTTGCCATAACTTTCTTTGTGCTGGGTGCCTATGTTTTATACGAATCTATAAAGAAGTTAATGTTTATGGAAATCCCTGAACCCTCCTTGCCTGGAATAGTAATAGCGAGTGTTTCGATTATTGTAATGCCCATATTGACATTGCAGAAGTATAATGTAGGTAAGCAAATCAATAGTAAAGCGCTAATTGCTGATTCAAAAGAAACACTGGCATGTGCTTTTCTTTCTTTAGCGTTACTTTTGGGACTGGGGTTAAACTATTTGTTTGGTCTCTGGCAGGCGGATCCCGTGGTCGGCATAATAATTGTAATATTTTTATTTAGAGAAGGATTAAAAGGGTGGGAAGAATCAAACGAATAAAAATGAAAATCAAAATAGAAATAGGAGATGAGGAGTTTACGGCAACGCTTACGAAGGAATTCTCGCCGAAGACGGTGGAAAAGATAGTGGAAGCTGCCGTAGCGGTAAAAGGAAAACGAAAAGGAATAACCGTTTGCTTAGTCCACAAAAACCCAAGACATTTTGAGCCTGTAAAAGAAGATATGGACAAAAAGCATGGAATCTCAGTCCTTAAACCTGGGGAATACGTTGACCCATAAATATCAACCACTCACCATTTTCATAAATCGTAACGCAAATACAATATCTTGCGACCTTGCTTGCGAAACCACAGACCCCGACTTTAACTTTGACCATCTGCCGTGCCGATGAGAAATCTATAAATTATTTATGGTTTAAGTTTAAGATATAGCATAATCATATATCCATATATAAAAATAAGGAGACGATATAATGGGGGCAATATTAAATGCACAGGGACTCTGTAAGCGGTATGAATTGTCGAAAACAGGTAAAGAAGTGGTGGCGCTGGATGACGTATCGTTCGAGATAGAAAAGGGCGAGACGCTGGGGATAATTGGAAGGAGTGGAGCAGGAAAGACAACTTTGCTTCACATGCTCCGGGGTTACGAGCGGTTTGACGACGGTGTAATAGAAGTGGAAGACTTTAAGGTAACACCTGATTCATCCTGGACGGAGTACAGAAAGCTTCGAGAGATGACTGCTATTCATCTTCAACGCTCTTTCGCACTCTATAACATCTCAGTGATAGACAACGTGATAAAAAGACTGCGAGCAAAGCAGGTCGGTTTTGAAGAGGTGCCAGTGTATGAGGAGGAATACGTGGAGTTAAAGGAAGAGGCATTTAAAATACTCGACCTCGTTGGACTGCGTGACAAATGGAATCATCTATTCACGATTTTAAGTGGAGGAGACAAACAACGGGTTTTGCTTGCTCGACAGCTTGCGAAGGAACCTTCTTTATTACTGCTTGACGAGCCCGGCACGATGTCAGACCCCCTGACGAGGAAATCTCTGCTTGACAGTGTGAAAAGGGTGAAAGAGCGAACAGGTCTAAGTATTTTGCTCGTATCGCACATGCCAGAAGTGCATAGATGTCTTTGCGATAGGTTGCTCATGATGGATAAAGGGAGAATAGTAGAGGAAGGCGATACGGAAAGCGTGATTGAGAAGTTCTTAGCACCACTTGAGCCGGTAAAACCGTTAGCTCCGATAAAGGATGAAAAGTACACGATGGTCTGGATTGACGGCGCATGGAAGAAATATGATCTGGTCACATCCAGTACATTGATAAGAACGATTGAAATGCAAGACCTCAATGTCAGGATTCCAAAAGGTGAAATACTCGGGATAGTTGGTCCTTCTGCAATGGGAAAGACGGTATTGATGCGGTTATTGGGTGGTTTTGAGAATCCGGATAAGGGGTATATTCTGGTCAGAATAGGAACAGTTGACTTTGCCAATATTGCAGAATACGGCGCAAGGTCAATAGAGGCGAGGAGCAAATTAGGTATTGTGCATCAGGAGTTCGCACTCCCACCTTACCAGCTCGTTCAAGACTTATTTGCTCAGAAGATAGGGTTGAAGAAGTTCGAGATGGTAAAACAGTCAATGGAAAGAGCGAAGGAATTTGGTATAAGCGAAGTCACGCTCGATATTCTTTTACGGCTTGCGGACTTGCCGGAGGAAGAAGCGAAGGGTAGGCTAAGGGAGTTAGAGCTTGACATGGACATATTGGATGCGTTGTTCCCTAAATTCCCGATGACCGAGACATTAAAAGCGGCTGAACCATACCTTAAAGCAGTGAACCTGCCTGAAGAGATATTTACGCGTCACATTTCTGAGACGAGCATGGGAGAGGAGATAAGACTTGCAATTGCCGCTCACATGGCTTCAAACTGTGAAATTCTGCTGTTAGATGAGCCTTTTGGTGACATAGACCCGATTTCGTTGCGTATTGTAACGAATTCGCTGAAAGATTTGAATCGTGAGTTCGGCACCACCATTCTGGTTGTGAGCCATCAGCTCGAGGTAATCAAAGAGCTTACACACGAGGTGATATTGATTGACGAGGGAAAAGTTGTGATGCGTGGCAATCCGGATGAGGTATGTGATGCATTCCTTGAGCTAAAGTTTAAAGAACTGGAATATTAAAGAAAAAAATTGTTTTCTTTGGTAAAGCGTTCTTATCCGAAGGAAGGTTCTGCTCCGCTGGTGTAGTTCGGCCAAGCATGCGGGCCTCTCGAGCCCACGACCGGGGTTCAAATCCCCGGCGGAGCATTCGTAATCCTATACCGGTGAGCAAGAGAAACTGAGCAAAAGATTTTATGACAATCATCTTAGGACTTGAAGGGACAGCATGGAACCTTAGCGCTGCACTGGTCAGCGAAGAGAGGGTGATATACGAAGCAGAATCAACATATAAGCCTGAATATGGCGGTATTCATCCAAGAGAAGCGGCACAGCATCACGCATCCGAGCTAAAAAACGTGGTCGCAAGGGCTTTAAGAGGCGCTGATAAAGAGAAAGAAGGTTTTTCTTTAGACATTATAGATGCAATTGCATTCTCGCAGGGTCCGGGCATGGGTCCGTGCCTCAGAACCGTAGCAACGGCAGCAAGAGCGCTCTCTATTTCTTTAAAAATACCGTTAATCGGCGTTAATCACTGCGTCGCGCATATAGAAATCGGGAGATGGCAATGCGGAACGAAAGACCCGGTGGTGTTATACGTGAGTGGAGCAAACTCGCAGGTATTGGCATACCGTGCCGACAGGTATCGGATATTAGGAGAAACGCTGGACATCGGAATAGGAAACGCATTGGACAAATTCGCTCGCTACCTCAGACTGAGCCATCCGGGAGGTCCGAAGATAGAAGAACTGGCTTCCAAAGGCACTAAATATGTTTATATGCCGTATGTGGTAAAGGGAATGGATTTATCCTTTTCCGGGCTCACCACCGCCGCTAAGGACGCTTTTGATTTGCATCTGGAAGAAAAGGCAGATATTTGTTATTCCTTTCAGGAGACTGCATTTGCAATGCTCACTGAAGTAACAGAGCGCGCAATGTCACATTGCGGTAAGGATGATATGTTGTTAGCAGGAGGCGTAGGAGCGAACAGGAGATTACAGCAGATGCTACAAACGATGTGTCACGACCGAGAAGCAAGATTTTACGTACCCGAAGCTAAATATTTGAAGGATAATGGCGCAATGATTGCTTATCTGGGGCTGCTAATGCTCAAAAGCGGTGACACAACGCCAATAGAGAAGTCCGAAGTTAATCCAAATTACAGACCCGATGAAGTAGAAGTCACGTGGAGGGATGTAGAGTAAAAAACCACGAGATTTCAGAAGAGTAGAGAATAGAAAACAGAATTCTGACCTCTGTTCTCTGACTTCTTGTATCTTCACAATTTCTCGTGAAAATCTTGTAATCTTGCAGTTATATGAAAAAATAAAAGAAAAAAACGAAAACTTTAAAAATTGGTAGAAACAATCTCTTTTAAAAGAAAAAAGATACCATGCTTCCTCTCTATGTTGATGTTTCCGGTAAAAGAATAGTAGTGTTTGGTGGCGGTGCTGTTGCAGAGAGGAAAATATGCCAGATTTTGGAGACGGATGGAACTGGACTGGATGTAGAAGTTTACAGTCTTGATTTTACGGCTCGCATAGAAGAGCTGATGGAAAAGGGCGAAATTCAGTGTTTCAGGTATGATTTGTGGGACCAGAATCTGGGGGAGCTCATAAAAGGAGCATTTTTAATCCTTATTTGCACCGGTGACGAAACTCTGAATAATCGTATTTTAAAAGAGGCGGCAAAATTTGATGCGCTCGTTAATTACAGGCATGATGGGGATGCGTTTATGTCTTCAGTGGTAAACAAGGGTGGGTTTCTGATTTCTATCTCCACCGGGGGCAAAGGACCTGCAATGGCAAGATATATGAAGGCAAAGATTTCGGCTCTTATAGGTGATAAAGAGGAAAAGATGCTGCTGATTCAGTCCAACCTCAGGGGATATTTAAAAGGGAGGATTGAAGATGAGAAGAGGCGGAGAGAGATTTTGAACAGCGTTTTGAACGACCCTGAATGCTGGGCTGCTCTTGATGCGCCTGTTGATGCTGCTGAAAAGATTATTATCAAGATTGTAGGTGACAGATATGCATAAAATCGGCTCTTTATGGTTTTCGCATAAAAAGTGTGGTGTAGAGGAACTTGAGGAGGTAGCAGAGCGATTGAATCCAGAACTATTCGCAGAAGACCAGCGTGTGAGTGGCTATGCGGTTATAAAGACATGTAACCGTGTGGAGGCGTATATCAGTTCGGAAAACCCAAGGGAAGTTTTAGATGATGTCGTTAATAGACTGAAATTGAAGAAAAGCGGTATTTTCACGGGTAAAGAAGCGGTAGAGCATCTTATGCGGGTCGCTTGCGGGCTTGAAGCGATGATAGTGGGAGAAGACCAGATTCTGGGGCAGATAAAGAAGTGCTATCTGGACAGCAAGAAAGAAGGAACGTTAGACAGTCTTCTGGACATGGCGTTCAACAGAGCGATAAAAGTGGCGAAAAGAGCGAGAACCGAAACGAAAATAAACGAGGGTTCTGTTTCTATTGGGTCCGCAGCAGTTGAGCTTGCGGAAGACATAACCGGCGGGTTAGAAGGAAAAAGCATTCTTGTAATTGGTGCGGGGGAAATGGGAACGCTGGTAGCAAGAGCTATTTCAGAAAAGAATTTGAAAGCCATGTTCATTGCCAATCGGACATACGAAAAAGCGATGAAGCTTGCAGAAGAGGTTGATGGTACGGCGGCTAAACTGGATGAAAAGGAGAAGTATCTCTCTGTTTGTGACGTTGCTATAAGCACTACCTCAGCACCTCATTATGTTCTGGATTATGATTCAATGGCAAGGGTAATGGAGCATCGTGAGAATGATAACGACCTTTTACTCATAGACATAGCGAATCCGAAGGATGTAGAGGAGCGAGTAAGCGAGATAGAGCGGATAGAGTTGTATGACCTGAACAGTTTATACGAAATAAGCGAGGAGAACCTGAAAAGGAGACTTTCTGAGGTAAGTAAAGTTGAAAGAATATTGGATGAAGAGATAGAACTCTTTAAAAATATTTTGAATCGGCAAAAGGTTGAGAGGCTTATCGCAATGATTTATAAATACGGGTCTCAAATAAGGGAGGAGGAGAAAAAGAGGGCGTTCCGCTATATAGAAAAAGGAAGAGATCCAAAAGAGGTATTAGAAGATTTCTCGCATGCGGTTTTATCTAAAACACTTCATACACCATCCAGGATACTGAGAAGATATGTTGAAACGAGGGGCAGGTACAGTGACATTGATGAGCATGATAATGATAATAGCGATTTTATTGATTTTCTCATGGATGAGTTTGAGAAGGAAATGGAGGAGTCACGAACCTCAGACTCTGACACGGA
>JAUVZJ010000051.1 GCA_030602585.1 Candidatus Methanophagales archaeon
TTTTGGCTCAGATTTCATCTACTATTCCATATGCACCCTATTCAAGAATAAGATGATTTCTATGGTTGGTGTATCTAAGAAGATGCAAGAACAATTATCAAAAAAACGTAAAGAGGATATTTATGACAATATTTTGTTGGGAGGGCTTCCCATCAGTTCCCGAACTCCGGGGGTATTGAATGATATGTATGTATCAAATCCTGACATAAATAGCGGCTACGAATTTGAAAAGATTTCGGTTCCCACACTCATGGTACATGCCATCGACGATCCTCTGATTCCTATCGCGTGGGCCAGAGCTGCAGCGGAAAGAATACCGAATTCTGTATTTGTGGAAATCAAAGAAGGAGGGCATATCTTTTTGAATCACGAACTGGAAGTGGAATCAACAATAAAGAGCTTCTTAAAAGAGCGTTGTTCTTTTGGTTTCTAGCAAGAGTACAATGTCAATAAGCAGTTCTGTAATGAAACAGTGAGTGATACAGAAGAAGCGAACTTTACACGAAGGAAAGGTTGAAAGTAAGCAATGACCCTCGACAGTTGATAACAGTGGATAAAAGGCTACGGTGCCACGCATCTTCGCCCAAATTGCCTTCGGCAACTTCTTTTATCCGCAAATTATCTGAAAGGCACGGTCAGTTAAACCTCGTTATCTTTTGTGGAAAAACATTTACAGAATAGGAGCATTTTTGATGAGAATTGAAATCTATTATTTTTCTGGAACTGGCAATTCATTGCATGTTGCAAAAGAACTACAAAAACAAATACCAGAATCACAAATTATTCCTATTGTTAGCCTTTTAGATAATAAATATATTAAAACAAATGCAGAAACAATTGGTTTTATTTTCCCAATACATTACATGGCAATTCCAACACCTGTAAAATTTTTTATTAAAAAACTAAAATTAGATTCAACAAAATACATTTTTGCAATAACAACTCGGCTTGGCAGTCCGCATACTGCATTTACTGATATAGATAAAATTTTAAAGAATAAAGGTCAATGCTTAGATTCTCATTTTTCTCTAACCATGGCAAACAATGATCCAAAATATGACTATAAAGTACCAACAAATGATGAAATTAAAAAATTTGAATCTGTGGTTCATAAAAATCTTGATGTTATTCAAAAAATAATCAAAAACAAAGAAAAAAGTCGAGAAAAAGACAACAGTATTACTGATCCTGTTCCTCCTATATTGGTAAGTATAGCTCCTTTTTTAAATTCAATTTTTCGACCTATCGGTGAATTTATAGGTTTTAAAAGTCATTATTATGCAGATTCAAAATGTACAGGATGCGGAATATGTGAAAAAGTCTGTTTATCCAAAAAGATAAAAATGATAAATAAAAAACCAGTATGGCAAAAAAATGTTAAATGTTTTTATTGCTACGCATGTATCAATTATTGTCCTAAAGAATCTGTTCAAATCAAATCATTTACTGAAAAAAACGGAAGATACCCTCATCCATATGCAACATCAGATGATATTGCTAAACAAAAATGATTTTCAAACTTACTCGGTCGGATGAAACAGATTTTATTATATAGACGGTATCCGTGCCGCTGCGTTTTTATTAAACAGCCCGCGCCCTTCAGCTAACAGCGCATATATGCTCCGCTCCCGTTTGTCGCTTCGGGCTTCGCCACATTTTGCCTTCGCGAGTACGCTACGGCAAAACGTCATATATGCACAGAACGTTATCTGCAATTGCGGGCAAAATTGAGACTATGCAAAAATTTAACAATGATTTAATATAGGGATAATTAAGAAAGGGTAAGATTATGGAAAAGCTAAAACATTCATCAAAAGCTGGTGAGGTTGTAAAGAGAGGAATAGCCGAAACGTATAAGTTTTTTATTATAAACGCTAAACAATTATAATCAGGTGATAAGATGAAGGGAGTAAAAGCGAAGATAACGAAGGCGTTGCCAACGGGCGCGCGTTTAGACTGCGTGGATAATACCGGTGCGAAGGTATTGCAGATAATAGCAGTGAAGGGCTACCGTGGTGTAAAGAACAGGTATCCAAAGGCTGGAGTCGGGGATATGGTGATAATATCGGTGAAAAGGGGAAGACCGGAAATAAAGAAGCAGATACTGAAGGCGGTGATAGTGAGGCAGCGTAAGGAATTCAGGCGACCTTCCGGGATGCGAGTGAAGTTTGAGGATAATGCTGCGGTTATCGTGGATGAAAAAGGTGCGCCAAAGGGTTCGGAGATAAGAGGACCGGTTGCGAGGGAAGTGGTAGAGAGGTTCTCAAAGATAGCTTCTGCTGCTACGATGATAGTATAACGGATAATTCTATTTCATTCACTTCTTTAAAAATTCCTTCACCATTTTTATCGCACATAAATCGCCGCAGATGGAACAAGCATCGCTTTCCGAAGGTGGTCTGCCGTTTCTTATTCTTTGGGCATCTTCGCCATTCATAGCGATTTCAAATTGCGTTTTCCAATCCAGGTTCTTTCTTGCGTGTGCCATTTCGTCATCCAGAAGTCTCGCCCTCTCTCTTTGCTCATCCTTTACGAGGTCTGCGACATGTGCCGCTATTCTCGTTACTATCGTGCCTTCTTTTATGTCGTTCACAGATGGCAATGCTAAATGCTCGGAAGGCGAAACCATGCATAGAAAATCCGCACCATACATCCCCGCAACCGCGCCTCCTATTGCACTCACAAAATGGTCGTATCCGGGTGCGATGTCCGTGACAATAGGACCCAAGAGGTACAGTGGTGCAAAATCAGTTATATTCTTTATCGCCTTCACGGATGCTTCTATTTCGTCTAATGGCACATGCCCAGGACCTTCAACAATCGCCTGGACGCCTTCTTCTCTGGCAAGCTTCACGAGCTCACCAAGAGTAATGACTTCCATGAATTTCGCACGGTCGGAGGCATCGGAAATACAGCCTGGACGCATACCATCACCCAAACTGAGCGTTAACTCATACTCTTTCGCTATTTCCAGAAGATAATCATATTCTTCGTAGAACGGATTTTCTCGCTCGTTGTGAATCATCCATGCAACGAGGAAAGCCCCACCGCGACTAACAACATCTAAGATGCGCTCGCTCCTCCTCAACCGCGCCAGCGAATTTAGATTTACGCCCGAATGAATAGTAACGAAGTCTATACCGTCTTCTGCATGTTTCCTTACTGCATTGAACATGTCATCCGAACTCATGTCCACTACTGCTCTTAATCCAGCCTTCTCTAAAGCCGCCTGGTATATTGGCACTGTCCCGACTGGCACGTCTACTTCTCTCAAAATTGTTCTTCGGATTTCATCGAGGTCTCCGCCAGTAGAGAGGTCCATTATCGTATCAGCACCGTATTTAAGCGCAGTCTTTGCCTTCCTCACCTCCTCCTCAATATCAACGTAATCCTTTGACGTTCCCACGTTCACGTTCACTTTCGTGCTCAGCCCTTCGCCAATTGCTTTTAGCACGATGTCTCTGTTCGCAGCCTCCGCAGCTCTCTTTGCATTTCTCGGAATTATAACTCTACCAGCTTCGAGAAGTCTTCGCAATTTCGCCACGCTAACCCCTTCTGCTAAGGAAATTTTCTCTAACTCTTTTTCTTCCCACTTGACGGCAATAGAATTGGTGCTCATTTTTACTTGCCTCTTTTTATTCAACGCACTTTCTTTCTAAGCACTGATAAAGAATATATAAAACTTCTTTTAATAAGAAATATAAATTGACGATATGACTCTGGTGATGTTATTTCTTACAACAATCTCCTCGATTTCTCCAAAACGGAAAGAAACAAAGAAACCGGGATAAACGCCATAGAATCAAACCTCTCATGTTGATTCTTTGTCAATTATCAAACCCTCTACCCTCATAATGGTAACTATAGTTACCAAATATATAAATATTTCGATCCTTTAGTTACCATAAATAATGGTTTCTTTGATCAAACTTTCTTTGGAAAGAAAGTTTGTGTTATAAACGGACGATTTCCGGAATTTTTCCCCACGTTGCAAGCTTATCCTTGTATATTATAAGCGCACCTCCAATGCCCTCTACATGGTTAATTGAGTGAAAAGCCTTCGAGATAGAATGAGCATCAGTTACGGAATTGCAGAGTGCAGTAGCTGCGGCATCGGACAAAGATGCGCTATTGCTTATCACCGTTGCGGCATCGGCAGTCCCAAAGCTTATTGAATGCCCCACAGTCCCAGAAGACGTGCATATACCCAATAGTGAGGAGGACGGGTTTATCTTAAGTGCAATCCTGTCCGAGAATGGACTTTCTCCCGCATATATGCCTACAAGCACTTCTCTATCACATATCAACGCAACGTCACCGCCGTTATCCACCATTGCATGAGTTGCTCCGGCATCTCGCATCGCCTCTACCGCAAACTCTGCTAAAGTCCCTGCAACTGCTGACATCGGTCCTATGCCAAATTTCCCCGCGGATTCTATCATTCTTATCACTATCTCCGGTATCTTATCCTTATTCCTTTCTCTATCACTATCACTACCGACCTCTGCTTCTTCTATCCGGTAACTTTCGAGCGTTACGAGAAAATAGGGATTCCATCGTGCGAACCTTTCCAATTCTTTTCTACGTTGCTTTATCTCCTCTTTTGCAATCTCTATGTACTTCTTCTCGTCTGCTGTTATCCATACGAAAGTCTCTTTTAGCCTGAAACTCTCTTTCATCTTATATTTCTGTAATATCTCTCACCATCCTTTAAATAAACAGTGCAGACATATTTTATATCAAGATATGTTTCGGACAAAGGGGTTATCTTAGTCAGAATTGAACAGTTAAAACGGGAAAGCGAAGAAAATCCAATGCATCCACTTGCTTATAAACACCTGAAAAAGGTAATGGAAGATAAGAAGCTCGTAGGACCCGACGAAACGTGTGAATATTATCCATGCCACTTCGTGGGTCAGGATTGCACCTGGTGTTTCTGCCCTTTTTATCCCTGTGAAGACGAGCAAACGGGTGGTGAATGGGTGAAGACGAAGGAAGGTGGGTATATTTGGGGCTGTTCAAATTGTTACTGGATACATGAATCGGAAGTTGCAAAGGAATTGCTGGAGGAGTTCAAGAAGTTTGGAATAGACGATGTTGAAGACATTGAAAAAAGAAAAGAAGAAGTAAAGGAAATATTTTCAATTTTAAAATCCAAAACACAAAAAAGAAATGAATTTGCTCATTGACCAGATCGTTATTTTCGCAATTGCTATATTTATAGACCTTAGCATAGGCGACCCGCCGGAGAAAATAGAAAAATATTATCCCATCGTGTGGATAAGCCGGCTAATGCATTTCTTTGACGGAATAACGAGTAGGGGAGATGCGAGGAAAGAAAAAATTCTTGGTGTGGTGTATGCACTGCTTACAATTTCTGTTTTCGCCTTACCCTGTTTAATGCTTCTCTTTATACATTCTGAACTCTTATACATTGTTTTAGGGTCGCTTATTTTCAAGATGACCTTCACGATAAAAGGATTGGAACAATACGGTAGAAAAGCGATGGAAGCAGAGAATCTGGAAGCGAAAAGAGAAGCAGTAAGAAAAATAGTCGGCAGAGAAGTATCGGATTTGGACGAGGAGCATCTTGATTCCGCAACCATAGAATCGGTGGCTGAGAACACGACTGATAGTGTCATAGCCCCTTTCTTCTATTTCGCTCTGTTCGGCGTTTTTGGTGCTATGGTTTATCGAGTGATAAATACGCTGGATGCGGTTGTTGGGTATAAAAATAGGAAATACATCCATTTCGGCTGGTTCTCTGCGAAAGCGGATGACGTGCTGAATTACATACCAGAGCGGTTTGCGGCAGGTTTGATATTGCTAATGAGTAACGCAAAATTGCGAGATTCGATAAAAAAAGAAAAAGTTCCATTGACAATAACGGCAATGAGCCACGCTTTGAGCGTGAAACTGGAGAAAAAAGGGCATTACACCGTAGGAGGAAGTTTTGAGGGCGCATGCGGGAAGCATATAGAAGAAGCTATAAGGGTCATGAAGCGGTGTTCACTCCTTTTCGCTTTTGTTTGCATCGTGCTGATGTTTATTCTTTATCTTCCTTTATATTTCCCTTAACCTCTTCACCATCTTCACCGCGGCTTCTACCGCTCTTTTTGCATAATCCACCCTTTCTTGCGCTTCTAATCTCGTCATCCCGGGTCCTGAGACGCCCAAAGCCACCGGCTTGTCATATTCCAGCGAAAGGTCCATTATCTTCCTCGTCAATTGCGATGCTATCGCTTCGTCATGCTTCGTCGCTCCTTTTATTATACAGCCCAAGGTAACCACGGCATCTACTTCTTTCTCGGTTAGCATTTTCTTCACGGCGAGCGGCATGTCAAAGGTTCCCGGCGTATATAAAGTGCGAGAAACTTCCGCACCAAGAAACTCCGCATGCTCCCTTCCCAGTATCTCCATCTGATATGTGATGTCGCGGTGAAACTCTGAGACGACAAAGCCCAGTTTTATCTCTTCTTTTACCATTTTTAATTCCTTTCTATTCCTTAATTATAAACTGTTTGAACTTTATAAAAGAAGGGCACTTTTTTATAACTTTCTCTAATCTCAATCTTTTTGCTATTTCTCTCGGGTCTTCACCTCCTTTTAAATATTCCCTTCCGTTCTTCTTAAAAATTCCACCTAAAACTTCTTCTGGCTTGCACGCATTTTCAGGATTATGGATTTCCTTTATTTTTGAACTAAGATAATCACCAATTGCTTCTTCATCAGCAAGGAGCCAGGATTCTATGGCATGAACTACGATGCAAATTTTTACATTCTCATTGAATTTGATTTTGTCTCTTGTTTTTCTTTCAACTTCAGCAGGATCTGAGCAATGAGAATCCTTAAGAATAATTACCTTCTTGCAACTCTTTTTATAAAGCAAATCCTTAGCATAAGATTCAGTCTTTCTTGGACTTATTCCCCCGCCAGGCCTCTTATGTCTTATCTCCGGTTTAACGTGAATCTTTTTGCAAATTTCTTCTATTACTTTCTTATCCGATGAACCTTCCACTACGAATCCAATCAAGGGACACCACCAATTCCACCGCTATACCAATATTCTCCAAAACTCACTCCTATTTCCTCTAAATGCTGCTTCAGCTTTTCAACATCCTCTATCCTCTTTACTACCGTCTCATTCTCTTCCTTCTCGACCACAATTGCATCTTTTGGCTCAACCCAATCAACAAGATATGGTGAATGCGTTGACAGAATTATTTGCTTATCGGATTTTTTCAAAATCTCCACTAAAAGCTCGAATAGTCGGGGATGAATGAAGTTCTCAGGCTCTTCAAAACAAACTAATTTAGGCTCAGTTGAGGCTATCGCGGTGATATAAGCCAATAGCCTGAGCGTGCCATCGGAAACCTGGAAATAGTCAAAAGGAGAATCAAAGCCTTTTTCTCTAATCGCTACGTAAGTATCCCCCCTTTCAGTCAAAGGAGTCAAAAGTTCATCTATCTGCGAGATTGCCTGCTTAAGCATGTTCTCTATTTTATCAAATATCTTTGGACGTTCATTATGCAAAGAGAGCAAAACTTGTGCTAAATTTCCTCCGTTTTTATCCAGAATAAGGTTTCTCTTGGCGGAATATTTTTTTCTCATCTCAGAGGTTATGAAATTGTACGATCTCCAAGAGCTCAGATATTCGCGGGTTTGGGGAGAGTGAAACATAATCGCAGCTACCAAGGATTCTATGGAGTCTTTTACACACTCCCCCGTATCTAGTCGCTTTTCAATGTCAGTCAAATGCCGATCTATTACTCTTACGTCTCCAATCGATAATCTCTCTTCATCTATTCCCTTCTCAGAAATAGAAATAAAATATTTAGATGCTTCAGTGCCTAAAATGAAATCGATGGATAATTCTACGTTTTCCTTTTCACCACTGAATACTACATGTTCATAACCTCCTCTTCCGGTTAAGCACTCATTAATGTCTTTTTGAGCAATTTCGGAAATGAATGCCAGACAATCCAATAGATTGGTTTTCCCAGATGCATTTGGTCCGATTAGAACATTAAATTTGTCAAGGTCGAGTTCTACGTTTTTCAAGCTTTTGTAGTTTTTTACTTTTAGTTTTTTTATCATCTCTCTGCCTATACTAATTGATTGTTTATTTAGATAGCACTTTCTAATTATAACTTTATCGGACCCACATCTTCAAACCCTTCCCTCTTTCCCATCCCCGCATCACGTTCCAATTCCTCGGGCTTGAAAAGCAGTTTTATCACGTTTTTTGCATGCTCGCGCGCACGGCGGTCTGCAAGCCACGCAAGCTCCTTCTCATTCCCTACCTCGTCTTCATATACAAAAACCTCTATTATGTGCTTGGAAGTGAGAAGCTGTGCTGATATTATTCCGAGTGAGGCTTCGTGTGCACATTGCTTGTCTATATCCTCAGGTCCGGGCATGCCCAACGCCATTACTATGTCGCATCCTTTCTCCTCTATTAGCTTCTTCGATGCCACTGGCAAATCCTTTATCCCCGGGACTGTGTACCGTTCTATCTTCACCGATACGTTCTTCTCCAGCTCATCTATTGCCGCTGCACCCATGTCATATCTTGCGAAGGTAGTATCCGCAATGCCTACTTTTTTCATTTCAACATACCTATTCTTAGAAAGAAAAGCTTTACGTTCTTTTACAGAATCACATGTTTTAGGTGCACATGCTTTTATAGCTTTATACTTTAGCTTTATACTTATCCAGCCGAAGCCATCAGTCTGTTTAAGAGAGCCACAATACGCTCAAAAGTCACTTGCTTAATCTTACCAAATCTCTTCGCCGCGATCAATTGGCTCAAAGAATATATTTTGCTTTAACTTATACATCATTCCATATCTCATCATCAATGGGATTGTCCCAAAAATCTAAACTGCTCTCTGAAGCCATAAGCAAATCTTCGATGTCTTCTTCTTCCTCCAGCGGAAGTATTATTATTTCTGCTCTTCTACCCTTTAGTTTTCCCAATTCAGGTAACTCAATTCTGCCCTCTTCTCCGATCTTCACATAAAATTTTAAAGCTTCCATTTCCCTCCCCCACATAACATTATCCCATCCTACTATATAAAGATATAGTGACTGAAATTGCAGCTTGAACAATCGTTGAATCAGATTATTCTACGCACGCTAAAACGCGAAGAGGGCATGCTTTTACACATACCTCACAGCTAATACATTTCTCCTCCTCTAAATATATGTCCCACGAGGGGTTGAACTTAAATACGCCGGTTGGGCAAACAGAAATGCAAGCACCGCAGTGAACACATCTTCCTTCATCCCATGCAATCAGTTTCATTAATTTCCTTACTTCAACTCCTCTCTCCCTGAAAAGCTCTGCAACGCGCTCCACTTTGTCCCTCGGGACATCAATGATAAGCTCACCTCGCACTGCATCCACATTCGCTCTGTCTATGTTTATTTTCGCACCCGTTTCGAGGATTACTTCGGCAGTATGCGGCACTTCGTGCAAATACGACGGGAACCTCAATAGTAGTTTCATTTATTCGCATTATATTTGACCCTTCTCTTATATAAAAGATATCTGCAATAGAGAAATAGATGCAAGCAAGATACATCCCCAGACTTGCATCATGCATCATGGATCCTCAAACGTAACACCTCAAGATAGACATGATACCGAGAATAAGGGATTTTGTGATAACAAAGCAAGATTGGATTTTCTCAGTGGTCAGTTACGACTTAGGAGAAGAGGAAGTGAAATGCCTCTTGCGATACATTCCAGACGAAAGAGGAGACAGGGTCTCGGAGAGAGGGAAATACAGGAAATTGGACTTTCATGAATCTTATGAATTCTTGATAAAACATCGCCCTGAATATGTAAAAGATGTGCATGTGGTTCCAAAAGGCGATATAAAGGAAATTTTGATGCCTGAGGCTCGGCTTCCGTCAATCGCTGAGCGTGAAGAGAAGGTCAGAGCTATTTATGAGCTCCTCGGAAAGCATATACCAAAGGAGAAAATAGGGATTACGGGCTCCTTTTTATGTGGTCTCAACGTAGAAAAATCAGACCTCGATTTTGTTATCTATGGACTGAAGAATTTCAACAAGGCGAGAGCGGTTATAGAAGATGCGAGAGAAGAGGGTCTTATCCCGGAGCTAAAAGAAGCAATGTGGAGGCAGATTTACAATAAGAGGAAGCCGGAGTTGAGTTACGATGATTTCGTTGCTCATGAAAGGAGGAAAAGAAATAGGGGAGCAATCGGCAACATCTACTTCGATATTTTATACGTGCGAGATCGTGAAGAAATAAAGCAGTTGGATATGCGGAATCATGAAAAAGGAGAAAGAGCGGGTTACGGGAAGATAATAGCAGAGGTAAAAAACGCCTATTTTTCCTTTGATAGCCCTGCGATATATGAAATAGAACATCACGAAATAAACAAGATTCTTTCTTTCACGCATACTTATGCCGGGCAAGCGTTAGAGGGTGAGAAGATAGAAGCTCGTGGCGTTATAGAGAAGACAAAACACGAGACGAGATTGGTTGTGGGCACGACAAGAGAGGCAAAGGGCGAGTGGATAAAGTCTCTCTCACTTTAAAACTTTCTTTTTTGAAGAATGGTTTTTGGTAGTATTGGTATGTATTGGGATTTGGGATTTTTTAGGGAGCTAAACAACATCCACCTGATGAACCACACCATTCTCCGTAATTACCGCCTCTATCAGCTCGAAAGGTGTGAAATCGAATGCAGGGTTATAAACTTTCACATCAAGCGGTGCAATTTGCTTTCCCCCGAAGAATAATAGCTCATCAGGACTTCTTTCCTCTATCTCAACCTCCTTATAACTCCTTTCCGTATCAAAAGAGGAAAGAGGCGCAGCAACGTAAAAAGGTATGTTATGCGCTTTCGCAACTACCGCATGCATATAAGTCCCTATCTTGTTTATCACCCCTTCCTTAACCACCCTATCGGCACCTACAAGCACCTTATCCACCTTCCCTTCCCTCATCACCGCCGCACTCATGCTGTCCGTGATAAGCGTAACCGTGATTTTATCTTGAAGCAGTTCCCAGGTGGTTAGCCGCGAACCCTGATTTAGAGGTCTTGTCTCACACGCTATCACTTCTATCCTTTTTCCTTTCTCTATTGCTGTTCTTATCACGCCCAGAGCAGTTCCCCAATCAACACATGCTAACCGACCGGCATTGCAATGCGTCAGCACAACGTCTCCATCTTCCAAAAGCTCACTTCCATATTCCCCTATCTTTTTGTTCACCGCAACGTCTTCTTCTGCAATCCGTTTCGCCTCTTCCAACGCATAGCTACTCATCTCCTGCATGTCTTTTCCAGGCATTGCCGCATTTAACGTCCTGTTAACACCGTAAGAGAGATTTATAGCAGTGGGTCTTGCGTTTTTGAGCTTCTCCACTTCGTTTCTTAGCACCTCCTTATTCCTCGCATTCATACATGCTAAAACAACGCCAAAAGCACCCGCAACACCCAACGCCGGCGCACCCCGCACCATTAATCTTTTTATCGCATCTATAAGTTCATCCACACGCTTGCACTCCCGAATTTTATAATCCCCGGGCAACAAAGTCTGGTCTATTAGTTTTACCGCTTCCTTTTCATCATCCCATTCTATCGTTCTCATCAATTTTTTGGGGTATAGAGAAGCAAAACGTGCTGCCTTCTCCAGGTCTGCTCTCCACCTTGATATTGCCACCGAATTTATCCAGTATGTTCTTGCATATATTCAGTCCCAGGCCCGTGCCCTCGTATTCTTGCGGCTGTAACCTCTCGGAAAGGTTGAATATCCGGTTTTGATATTTCGCTTCTATTCCAATACCGTTATCTTTCACCTTGAATATATAATTTTTACCATCCTCCTCGCAACTGACCTCTACTCTTGGCTTATCAGCCTGATTGAACTTCAATCCGTTGTCAATAAGATTTGTGAGGAGCTCCTTCATCCAGACTCGCTGTATGGAAATAGTGGGCAACTTTCCTGCGACTACTTCTCCGCCTTGCTCCTCGAATCGCGCCCCCAGGTCTGATTTTATCTCCTCTAACAGTTCATTCAGGTCAACCTCTTCTACCTCGTTGAATTTTCGTCCTACACGACTCAACTTGAGCAGGTTTTCGATTAGCGCATCCATTCTTTCGGTTGCTTTACTCACCTCATCTAAATATCCCCGTCCTGTTTCATCAAGTTTATCAGCGTAATCTTCCATAAGGAGCATGCTAAAAGCCTGGATAGTGCGAAGAGGCGCTCTCAAGTCGTGTGATACCGTAGATGCGAAATCGTCCAGATCTCGGTTCGCTCGTTCCAACTCCTTTACATGTCCCTCTAACTCCCCTTCCGCTTGCTTCCGCCCGATGATATTTTCCCATTCACGAATTGCACGCTCTGCCGTCCAGGGCAGTTCTTGTAACTCTTCTGCGCTCTTCACCACATAATCTATGGCACCCGATTTGAGGGAGAGAACTGCCAATTGTTCTGAGCCGAAACCTGTGAGGATAATGAGCGGGAAGCCAACCTCTTCAGGACACGTCGCCCCTTTAGCAATGTCCAATCCCGTGCCATCAGGCAAGAGATAATCGGCGATGACGAGCGAGGGTGGGTTATTTTTTTCAAGCCATCTTAAAGCACTTCTAATGCTTGTTACGTGACAAAAGTCCCATTCACCGCTGTTCTTCTCAAATATCCTTCGGATAAGTTCAGCATGTGCTTCTTCATCCTCAATCAATAAAATAGTCTTTGTCTTAGCTCGCACTTCTGATTCATTCGACTCAGTCATGGTATCACTTCCTCTTTTATTCTCCTCTATTTCTTCCTCCATCACGGACGCCACTTCCATTTTAGAACACAATGATAACATTGTTGGAAAGGGTATATAAATTTTTTTATGCCTCAACAATATTGCTTGTCTCTACCTTCAAATCTCTTATTTCCACATAGAAAAAATCGAAAAGCTTTTATACACCCCTTGATAAAAAAGTGTGCATATTGAAACTTGAGTCGCAAGCCTGTGCTTAATTACAGGCTCCGTATCTTAACAGTAGTTGGCAATGTAGATAATAACAGGATTGTCCTTTAAAGATTTCAAGCAGAAAAAGGCTTTCTTGTAGTTAGATGCAGGGTAAATTATCATTATAAGTAGCATTCTAATCACATAATCAAGAATACAAAAACCAATTCTATATGACTTTGATGATTTGATACCCGTGGAGAGCACTCACGGAATAACAATCATAGAGGGGGATGAGGAAAATGGGGGAATTTAAAAGTTATCCACCGCTATCATAAG
>JAUVZJ010000066.1 GCA_030602585.1 Candidatus Methanophagales archaeon
TCGTATCTGCCATCAGGTATTCCCCGCCGGCGATCTCTATCTTGCCTTCTTTTATGTACTTCGCAACCTTTGAGAATAGTTCCGGATACCTCATCTCCAGCTCTTCCAGTAGAAAGGTTTGCTCTATCAGGAACTTGTAATTCGTCTTTTCAAGTAACTCAACTACCTCCTTCAGAATGAGCAGCAGATTGATGTAAAAATAGTCCTCCTTCGTGAAGACCCAGATGGCATCGTAATGCGTGTGTGGGACGAGGTAAATCGTATCTTTTTCCTCTGTCTTTCCGCTTGTCATATCTCTACTTCAATATCACTCATTTGTTAATTATAAGCTTTTCCACGACCTCAACCCAGCCTTCCGGTCCCTCCCCCTCCGCTTTATAAAGGTCTGGCAGGGAAACATCAAGCCACACGCCCTTTTTGTTCTTTACCACCGCTGGCTGCTCCACCGCTTTCAACATCGGAATATCATTCATGCTATCTCCAATGCCTATGGTCCTCAATTCCCCATATTCCTTCTTGAATAGCCCTGTGAGAATCTTCACCGCTTTGCCTTTGTCCGCGTTCTTACCGTGAATGTTGTAATACCTTCCCCCATGAGTGATATTAAATCCCTTCTCTTTGATCTTCTCGAACAAAATTGCATCCTTCTCTTTTGGTTCATCAAAAATGAAACTCTCATTGTATTCCTTCATCTTCGCAAGTTTCGCCTTCTCCACACTTAAGTTCGCATCTTCTGCAACCTCCTCTGCTGTCATATCGCCAAAACCCGTTATTTTAAATCCTGTTTCCTCCCGGATTTCCTCTAAGGCTTCCCTTAACTCACCATACGAAGCGCCGAGTTCAACAACGCAGTAATTGCTCTTCTCCTCGCACTCAAAAACGAAAGAGAAGTAATTCTCAGGAATGAAAATCGCTCCACCATTCTCTACGATAAAAGGGTCTTCTATTCCCATCTCCTTCCGGTAGTATTCGTTCTCTGCAAATGTTTTCGCCGTGCAAAACACGATGGGGATACTTCTCTTCTTCAATGCTACCAGAGCCGGAAGGGCGGCATCGTAAGAATAGTCAAAGAGGTCGAGCAGGGTTCCGTCAAGGTCTGAGAAAAGAACTTTCTTCATGTGCTTATTTGAAAAGATTCTCCTTTCAAATACTGCTCCTTTTCTATTTCACGCCCAATAGCCCCCTGTTCAAACCTTACAAATGTTTCTGAATTGCTTTCCAGTATTTTTGTAAATTTACTTGCATCAATCCTCCCAATAGGAGGCATTATGATGTTCTTTTTTGGCTTTTCCAACTCCAGAATATCACCCAGCTCCTCAAGAACTTTTGACCTTACATAATCATTGCAAAGCTTACTGTGATAAACCGTTCGGAGTGAGCCAAGCAGCATGTTATTAATATGCTCCCCCCCTTTTTCTTCGTGTATGTGTGGGTTTAACGTCTCTATCTGAAAAATCTCAATTCCTGCACTTGCAGCATCAGGATACGCTATATCTTCTGCCTTCAGCCCGAATTCGTCAAATAAATAAACGAAGTGATATGGTTCGACTGAATAGCCGGTCGAATAGCTCATTATGTCCACGAGCTTTGTCGCCACCGCATGTTCGCCCGCATTTCCCGTTATCACAACCCCTGTCTCAAATCCCGTGCATGTTGAGAGCAGAAGATTGAGATACTTGTTTGTTGTCTCGCTTACCCTGCCCCATTTTTTGAAATAAAGTTTACCCTCCACCACCTTTGGCTTATATCTCCAGTGAAGCCGCACCATGCTGTATGGTGACTCGGACATACAGAATCCTGCTGCATAATCCAACATATACTCACGCACAGAACTCGGAATGTAGTTGTCGGCATCAGCAAACCCGATAAAGTCTTTTCCCAGCGATTTCGCAAGCAGCATGCCTATAATCATACCCTCCGACTTACCATCCCTGACCAATCCATCCTTATCAAGAAGATGGTCGTATCCCGCTTCATCAAAAGCAAAGCCCAATTCGGGGTCTTTCTGGTGTATGATGAGAATTTCTTGCTGTGTGAACTCGTGGAGTCTTGTTATCACATCCTTTTCCATTTTGTAGACATCCTGTGCGTCCCTCCCGCTGTTTGACACCACAATAATCGAGCAGTCAAAGGGAATCGCTCTTAAAACACCGTCCAGCAAATGTATTTTTTCATCCTTCACTGGTATAACGATTGCAAGATGCCTTAAAACATCTTTGATCTCTTCGAAGGAGATGTCTTTTGCCCGTGGATTTTCAAAGCCGCCGGAATCAAGTTTTAATACACGCTGCAGCTCGTGAATTTTTACCGAGCCGAATATTTCCGTATGCCTTGGCATTTCTATAAGCATTTCCAACACCCTCCATATTATCTATTTATATTGCCGCCTTATAAATATTTCCCCCTAAATCACGGATTTCATCACTGAATAGTTCTTCCAACTCTTCTTTTAACTCTGTTCTTTTTATATAATACTAATACACGAATATAAATAATAAGCCCAAGTTAAGGGAGAGAAGAAATGCCACGCTCACATGGAGAACGGAAAAGAACGAGGAAGAAGTTGAGTAAGAAAAAGCGAGAGCGGGGACTGTCTCCGATAAGCAGAGCCATCCAAAGCTTTGAACCCGGGGAAAGGGTGCATATCCGTATAGACCCAAGCATTCATAAAGGTATGCCACATCACAGATTTCATGGCATGACTGGCGAGGTGAAAGGGGAGCGAGGAAGAGCGTATATCGTGGAAATATCAGATGGAAAAAGGCAAAGGAAAAAGGTAAAGGAGTTATTTGTTCGTGCTGAGCATTTGAGCCCGCAAAGAGAAGGGACTGAATAAAGTGCTGAAAATCCTAAATTCTAATTTCTAAGCTCTAAACAAATCCAAAATCATAGTTTCAAAATTCAAAACAAACCTTTCTTTTAAATTGCGAAGCAAAAAGTTTGTTTTTGTCATTAGGATTTTGATATTAGATATTATTTGGGATTTTTAGAAAAAGCGGGAAGTGTAGGTGGGCCCGATGCGATTCGAACGCATGACCTCCGCCATGTCAAGGCGACATCATTCCAACTAGACCACGGGCCCATGCCATAAGTTCCACGGGAAAGGCAGTTATATTAAAGATAAACAGTACTTATAAAATTTACTTTTTGTTACCACAGTTGGAGCAGAAGTGGGCTAAAATCGGTCGCATTTTACCACACTCTGGGCATTTCTCAGCTATTTTCTTCCCACAATTTTGACAATAAGGCACCTCATATCTTACAGGAAAACCACACCAGGGACATTTGTTTTCCCTCAGTCTAGACCTGGAAATACGCTCAAATGTGAAGAATTGTTTCTTCAGGTATGCCAGCGAGATGGCACATGCCACCGCCCCGAAAATGGATATACCAATTATGTGAACCACCTTCCACACGTTCTCGATAATCATGTACATCAATAAGAGAGATGCAAAAGCCATGAATGCATTAGCGTGAATGGTGTATTTGCTTCTCACCTTTTTAGCTTTTAAAAACACGACAATAGCAACTGCCAATAATGGAAGCACAAAAGCTAACCTTATAGCTAAGACTTTCAATCTGTATATTTGATAATCCCTCCCGTGTTCGTCCAATGCTAATTCACGAGCATTAGATACTTCTTCTCTCTTTTGTTTCAACCTCCCTTTGATCTCATCGTAAACTGCTTGCGCAGCATCAAGTCTTACCTGTGATTCCTCATACCTTTCCCTTGCCTCTTCATATTCTCGTTCTTTTACTTCATCCTTCTCTCCTTTATCCAGTATTACCCTGTATTCCTCTCTTTTATACAGGTAGTTTTCCTTAGCACGAAGATATTCATCATTGGCTTTTGCGAGGGCATCACTGGCTATTCTTAGCTCCGTGTTAACGCTTCTTTCCTCGGCTTCCAGCGTATAAACACCATATTTTTCATAATAAGTATTCATCTGTGGTCTATCAGGAATGTCTTTCAACTCATTAAGGACGTTCATTCCGCCTATTAAAAGGAAGATAACCATAGCAAAAGCTAATATTTTTTCGCCCCTCGTTGCCTCTAATTTCTCCGCCTCTTCATGTTCTGGCATAATTTACACTCTGGAAGATTTATTTGAATCAGAATATATATAATCATTGCAAATATAGGAGATTTTCCATAATGAAAAAAGATTACGATTTAATTGTTGTTGGAGCGGGTCCTGCGGGGATGACTGCCGGGATGTATAGCGTGAGAAGCGGATTGGAAACATTGGTGGTTGAGAAGGGGATATGCGGCGGATTATCAAATGAGGCACCGGTGATAGAGAACTATCCGGGATTCAAGGGGATAGGTGGTATGGAACTGGCGGAAAAGATGAAAGAGCAAGCGGCTGAATATGTGGCGATAAAAGAGCTGGAAGAAATTAAAAAAATAGAGCTTAGAGAGAAAGAGATGGTGAAGGAGATGGTGATATTCACGGAAAAAGACTCTTATGCTACAAATGCGGTGGTAATAAGCACGGGAACTAAACACAGGAGATTAGGAGCGAAAGGAGAGGCGGAATTTCTTGGAAGAGGCATATCCTATTGCGCTACCTGTGATGGTTTCTTCTTCAGAGATAAGCCTGTAATAGTGGTAGGGGGAGGGGACTCAGCAGTTAAAGAAGCTTTGTATCTGAAAAACATCGGCTGTGAGGTAACGCTGATTCATAGAAGGGATAAGCTCAGGGCAGAGCGGTATTTACAAAAGAATCTGGAAGAGGCAGGTGTGCATATCTTGTGGAATTCAGTGGTGAAAGAGATAAAGGGGGATAAAGCAGTGAGAAGTGTTGTCAGATATGATAAAGAGAGTGAGATTGAGGATGAGCTCACGGTAGAAGGTGTGTTTATATCTATAGGCGAAGAGCCTGTAAATGAATTAGCAGCGCAAATAGGTATTGAGATGGATAAAAACGGATACATAATCACGGATAAAAGCCAGAGGACGAACCTCGAAAGAGTGTATGCCGCAGGGGACATAACAGGGGGAGTGAGACAGATAGTAGTGGCATGTTCAGAAGGCGCTATCGCTGCTACCTCGGCATATAATGATTTACTGGAGTTAAACGCGAAATGATGGAGATAGGGATTGACGAAGCGGGTAAAGGTCCTGTGATAGGGTCAATGTTTGTTGCAGGGGTTTTGAATTTTGAAGGGCTGAAAGCGATGGGTGTAAAAGATTCAAAGAAGTTGAGCCCGAAGAAGCGGGAATACCTGGCGAAACTTATAGAAGAAGCGACTGAGGTTCATATCGTGGAGATGACTGCAAGCGAGATAGATGAAGGCAGAAAAAAGCATACTTTAAATGAAATCATGGTCGAACTCTTTTCGGAAGTGATTATGCAGTTTCAGCCTGATAGGGCTTTTGTTGATGCGGCAGATGTAAAACCAGAACGGTTCGCTGCTAATCTCAGGTTGAACTACGAAAGGGAAGGAAAAGGAGTGATTGATATAATTTCTAATTGGAAAGCAGATGAACGCTACCCGGTGGTCAGTGCCGCATCCATAGTTGCAAAGGTGCACCGGGATAGGTCAATAAGGCAGCTCGAGGCGGAGATAGGGACAGAGATAGGGAGTGGGTATCCTGCGGACCCGAAAACCATTCAATTCCTGAAAGAGCTGTTAAAAGAAAAAGAACTGGATGATATTCCTTCCTACGTGAGACGGTCATGGAAAACGGTCGAAAGTTTTATTTTATAAAAAAGTTTGTATAGATAGTTCATTTATATATATCAAAGGTTTTAATAAATAGAAAATGGTAACCCCTGAGAGTAATGAGGAAGAGGGGAAGTATAAGAAGGAAGAAGGTGCTGAAGACGAAACTGCTGAAGGCGAGAAAGTAAAAGAATGTCCTGAGTGCGGCTCCAAGAGTTTGGTAAGGGATTATGGAAAGGCGGAGCTTTTTTGTGCTGATTGCGGGCTGGTAATAGCAGAGAACATTGTTGACCTTGGACCTGAGTGGCGTGCCTTTGATTTCGAACAGGCGTCAAGAAGGGCGAGGGTTGGAGCACCGATGACGTATCGAATACACGACAAGGGACTGAGTACGCTCGTCACATGGGGTTTGCAGGGTCAAGGACAATATAAGTTAAAGAAATGGCAACAACGGACACACATTGCGAATACAACCGAAAGGAGTTTTATTTTCGCGCTCTCTGAGATAGACCGGATGGCAAGTGCGCTTAGACTACCGATGAATATCCGCGAGGCGGCGTCTATGTTATACCGGAGGGCAATGAAGAAACGTTTGATTCGCGGGCGGAGCATAGAAGGTATAACCACTGCGATTTTATATATTTCTTGTAGGCAGTATGGGGTGCCGCGAACGCTGGAAGAGGTCAGGGAAATATCAAGAGTTGGACAGAAGGAAATAAGCCGCGCGTATCGCTTTCTTCTACGGGAGCTCGAGTTGAAAGTTTCGCCTGCTTCTCCTGTTGATTTCGTGCCTCGTTTCTGCTCACTGCTCGAGTTGAGTGGTGAGATAAGCTCAAAAGCAATAGAGATAATAAAGCGAGCAACGGAAAAGGAGCTGACCAACGGGCGAGGACCGATAGGAATAGCTGCTGCTTCTATTTACATCGCGGCAATTTTAAGCGGTGAGCATCGTACACAGAAGGAAGTATCTGACGTTACGGGTGTGACCGAGGTTACAATACGGAACAGGTATAAAGAATTATCAGAGCAGTTAGATATAGACGTGCTTCTTTAAATCCCGGCAAGTAAACCCTCAAAACTTTTTTCTAAAAAGTTTTATGCGTAAGCATTTTTAGTAAACTTTTTGCGAAGCAAAAAGTTTGTTTTGGACATTGAGATTTTGGTATTGGATATTGTTTGATATTTGGAATTTAGAGTTTGGAATTTATAAGACCAAGACCACAAGATATTGAGCAATTACGTTCACACCATACCCCTGATAGCATCCTTTACCCTCTTCATTTTTGGCTTAATTGAGTCAAAATCAACGCCTTTATCCGCAGCCACGAGGAATATAAACTCTTCGCACTTCTCCGTTAATATCACACCAGCGTCAGCCTTCGTTATTATCTCTTCCATATCGCCCTTTTTAAGCATCCGCGTGCATTTCTCCGCCGTTCTCATCATCATCGCTACTACTGCTGACAATGGTGACATTTTCTCTTCTGCATGCTTGTTCAAAAATCCTACCATTATTCCATCCCTCGTGACCACTGCGGAGGCGTTTACACCTTCTGTCGCTACCAAATCCTTTAGCGCAAGCTCAAGTTCTGACCCGTTCACCTTCTTTCCTCACTACATATTTTTAATACCGCCATTGCAAATACATATAGTCCAATCACTAACACGATCCTACCAACCACCAAAAACGCCCTACCCCAGGGAATAAGCTCATACGATTCTATGTAAGTGTAGTATGCCCGGAATAAAGAGCCAACAACACTTATTGCTCCTGAAGCTGCTATTATGTCCAATCCTCGATTGAATATGGCTAAATTGGATTTCCTTTGCACGTAAATTGCCATACCTAATATGAAAATACCCGCAACCATGTTTACCAATTCCACTGCGGTTGCGCTATCTATTGTCATCTTTCCTCAGCCCTTGCACACCATACCCCTGATAGCATCCTTTACCTTCTCCATCCGGTGCTTAATTGATTCCAGGTCAACACCTTTATCCACTGCCACGATGATTATAAACTCTCCACATGGCTCCGTTAATAACACACCAGCGTCAGCCTTCGTTATTATCTCTTCCATATCGCCCTTTTTAAACATCCTCGTGCATTTCTCCGCCGTTATCGCCATCATCGCTACTACTGATGATAATGGCGACACCGCCTCCGGAGTATGCTTGTTCAGAAATCCAACCATTATTCCATCCCTTGTTACTACTGCACCGGCATTTACGCCTTCCGTTTCTACCAAATCCTTTAGCGCAAGCTCAAGTTCTGTTTCCACCACTACGTTCTTTCCCCCATAATTTTATCGCTGCTATTGCCAATACGTATATCCCAACCACTAACACGACCCTACCAACCACCAAAAACGCCCTACCCCAGGGAATAAGCTCAAGTGAATCAGTGTAAGTGTAGTATGCCCGGAATAAAGAGCCAACAACTCTTATTGCCCCCGAAGCCGCTATTATATCCCATCCTAACTTAAATACAGCGAACCGAAACTTCCTTCGTGCGTAGATTGCCACTGCTAACATGAGAATACCTGCTACCAAATTGACCAATTCTACCACGGTTGCGCTATCTATTATCATTATCATATCACCACACCAAATTCAATTTCTTCTTCGTTTATATCTTTCTATTTTTAATTTTTCTTTTTTTTCTTTTATTTTTCAAGTCAAACAAACAAAGTATCTTCCCTCTCTTTCCATGAACTCCAACTCAACCGCCTTTGTAAGCCACCCTAAAGCGAGATAGCAGATATTTGGCAACGCTTCTGTCTCAAAAATAACCTTTGATATGTTTGTCTCTTCTTTTATATTCAATAAACATCTTATCTCCTCTGCTACCATCTCGACATTCCTTCTTTTTAAATCCATTGTACTTCTCATTATCCACTCAAGCGCTATCTTCACCGCTTCAGCTATCCTATTCGTTTTCTGCACCAGTATCTTCTTCCGTTCTTCCACTAATTCTCCCTCTTCCAAATCGCTATTCAGTATCTCAGTCTCTTGAACCTCCTTACTCTTTATTAACACTCTCTTTCTCTCATTTATTTGTAACCTTATCATCACCCTGTGCAACAATCCATTCACAACCTCTCTAACCTTCATGTTTATCAACATCCCCATATTCTCCTTAATATCTTCCGCATACGGATAAGATTCTATAAATTCGGTTGTCGCGGTAGGAGAAACAAAGATTCCTACCTCTACGTCCTCTACTCGTAATCCCGTCCCTTCCTCTAAAATCTCATTCAGTATCCCCTTTAGCAGATAGTTTAGCTCTACTTTTTCCATATTCACTCCTTTTAAAAAAGACAATCTTTAAATTAAAATCCACCACAGGATAAAAAGTTAATGCAATGGAGGGTTTGGGGCAAAAACGGGAAAAAGATTTATAGCAGAGATTTAGATGGACGAAATTGGAAAGATTAGTGATAGAACGCATATTAGGGGGAATAAAAAAGTACTTGATAGGGGTTATTTTGAAAAAATACAAGTTCAACG
>JAUVZJ010000056.1 GCA_030602585.1 Candidatus Methanophagales archaeon
GTTGAACTTGTATTTTTTCAAAATCAACCTTGAGAAGTAGTTTTTTATTCCCCGTGATATGCATTCAATCACTAATCATTCCAATTTCGTCCATCTAAACCTCTGCTATAAACCTTTTTCCAGTTTTTGCCCCAAACCCTAGTACGGGTATTAATATTTAGAGTTGAAATAGGACTATGCAATTATAGCAAAAGAACATTGTATTCCAAAGACGCTTTTTAAAAGGGTTTAAAAGAAACTTTTAACTTAGCCCGTTGGTCATTCTTCAAAAAGAATAATCTTTCTTAGCACAGGTTCCTTCTTTAAGGAAGAAAGCTTCACCAACAACTTTTTCCACCTTCGGTGAAAACTTTGACTAAAAACATTCTCTTAGTTTTTTAACACTGGTTTTCTTCTTCGATTTGTTTTCTGCATTTTACATTTAATTGTTCATAACCCACGGAATATTGAGCAATTATGGGAATTATCCCATTATCTGAAGGATTATTCTTCTCGACCTTCTCTTATTGTCCAACTCGACGAATACAACTTGCTGCCACGTTCCCAGTATTAGCGTTTTATCACGGAAAGGCACGGTCAAGGAAGGACCCAAAAAAGATGCTCTTACATGCGAATGCCCGTTACCGTCGTGCCATCTGTACTCATGCTCGTATTCCATTCTCTTAGGGAACAACCGCTCCAGCGCATTGGGTAAATCCCTCAGCAGTCCAGATTCGTATTCTATGGTCGTGACCGCACCTGTCGCACCAGGCACAAAGACAGTTACAATGCCATCCTTGATGTCCGATTCTCTTAACTTACCGTTCACCTTCTCCGTTATATCTATTATATCCACTTCTCCTTTGGTATCAAAATGCAGTTCCTTCGTTACAACGCTCATTTTTTTCTCATACCTCCTGCTTTCTTCTGTTTTATTTTTAATATACATTCGGAAGTATGGAATATTTATAACTTCCAATTTCAATATACATCTTGAGTAATTATATGAGAAACAGATATAAGGTTGTCATCTTTGACATGGACGAAACGATACTGGATTCGAGAGGAGAAGGAGAGATAACGCATGAGTGGGCATACGAAGCGTTCAAAAAAACTTTGAAGCATTACGGGATAACCCTTACCATGGAGGAAATAGATAATCTTTTCCTCGCTCCTCTTTATTTCGAGGGCGAAGAACGAGTGATAAAATTTTGTAATAGATTTGGGTTGGATAGTGAGGAGTTCTGGGCGAGAAGAGAGAAGGACGTTATAGAAGCGAAGATAGAAGCGATGCGCAGAGGCGAAATAAAACTCTGTAAGGGTGCTGAGGAGCTAATAATATATCTCAGCAATAAATTTTATCTCGCGATGGTGAGCGATTCACAACAATCGTGTGTGGACTATGCGCTGGAGCACTTCAATTTGAAACCTTACTTCAAGATATGGTATGGTAGAAGTAGCGAATTAAAAAATCTGATTAATAGAAAGCCAAATCCGTTTTACATAAATAAAGTATTGAGTGAGTTGAAGATGCGTAGGGAGGAGGCGATATTGGTGGATGATAGGCATGTAGGGGTCCTGGCGGCAAAGAGGGCTGGTATAGATTCCGTGCTTATCTGGAACGATGCGAGGAAAGAGATAAGGAATGAACACGAACCTACGTTTTTAGTAAAGAATATTGGTGAACTGAAAGGGGTTTTATAAAGGAAAGAGAAATGAAAACGAAATTGGAGATAGAAACGCCTGTAATTGTGTTGAACGTAAAGGCATACGTGGAATCGGCAGGTAAAAAGGGCTTTGAACTCGCTAAAATCTGTGAGGAGGTTGCATCCGAGCGGGGAATAAGTATTGCTATCTGTCCACAACAAGTCGAACTTGCGCTGATAGCATCCTCGGTGAACATACCCTGTTTCGCACAGCACGTTGACGCAGTGGAGCCCGGCAGTCATACCGGCTTCGTAACGCTGGAATCTATAAAGGAGACGGGTGCAACGGGTTCGCTTGTGAATCATTCCGAGCACAGGTTGAAAATAGCGGATATAGACGGTATCATAGAAAAAGCAGCGAGTTTAGACCTTCTGACTATTGTTTGCACGAATAATATCGCTGTGAGTAAGGCAGTTGCAGAACTGAAGCCGTATGCAATCGCTGTTGAACCACCGGAATTGATAGGAACTGGTAAGTCGGTATCGAAGGTGGACCCCGGGATAGTGGAAGACACGGTAAGAGAAGTGAAGCGAGTAGATGAAAGATGCGTTGTGCTTTGCGGTGCTGGCGTTACAAACGGAGAGGATGTAAGAGCCGCGATAGAGTTAGGTGCAGAGGGTGTGTTGCTGGCTTCTGGCGTGGTGAAGGCGAAAGACCCGAAGGCGGCATTGCTGGATTTGGTGTCGGGGTTGTGATAGGATAGGTGGAGGACAAGGTGAAATTCTGTCCACGATGTGGTTCTAAGAACATGAACTACATGCCCTGGCTTGGAGAGATATACACGTGCAGGGACTGTGGTTATCGTGGTGCACTCATAGTAGAAGATGGTGAAATCGCAGAAGGGATAAGAAAGAAGTTTGAAGTCGAAGGAGAAGAAGAAGAAGAAAGTCTATAAATCCCAATGTCAAATACTACCAAATCCCAAGTAAATCCCAATTTCCAAATCCCAACGCCTATCGGCGTAATTTCCAAATCTCAATATACACCAAATCCCAAAAACTTGGTAGTATTTGGATTTTTAATGTGCTAAACAAATACAAAAGGTTTTTCTTTTAGCACAGGTTTTCTTTTTGTAAAAAAGAAAAAGTGTATGAAAAGACTATTTCACCTGACGCATGGAGTAATTCCTGCTTGTGACGTAAGCACGATAGAAGAATTCAAAATGTTAATCGGGCGGACGTGCTCGATAGAAGGAATCGTTGGATATAAGGTAGGATTTACACTTGCGTTGAGTTATGGGTTACCGAAGCTGACGGAAATAGTAGCCGAGCAGACCGACTTGCCTTTGATTTACGACCACCAGAAGGCAGGCACTGACATACCTATGATTAGCGATAAATTCGCGGATGTTTGCTCAAAAGCAGGTGTCAAAGCCGTTATTATTTTCCCAATGGCTGGTCCTGCCACCGAGAAAGCATTTATTAACGCGTTGTTTCAAAAAGGATTGGTTCCATGGGTTGGCGGCGAGATGACGCATGAGATGTATCTGCGTGGAGAAGGCGGATTTATTGACGACGATGCGCCAAAAGAGATGTATAAAATAGGTGCGGAAAACGGTGTGGAGTATTTTGTAGTACCCGGAAACAAGTTCGATATTATTCGCGAATACCACAACCTCATATCCGAAGCCGTGAAAGAGCCAAAGTTTTGTATGCCCGGAATTGGCTCGCAAGGCGGTGAGATAAGGAAAGCATTTGATGCTGTAAAAGGTAAAGAGGCTTATGCCATTGTAGGTTCCGCAATATATAAAAGCAGTGATGTGGAAGGAGCGGCGAGGCGGTTTTGTAAGGAGGCGTTGGAGTTCTTGTAAGTTGGAACTGTCTATAAGTCAATAATTTACCCTGCATCTAACTACAAGAAAGCCTTTTTCTGCTTGAAATCTTTAAAGGACAATCCTGTTATTATCTACATTGCCAACTATAAAGAGATATATATCCGGTTTTGAGCGCCTTTTCTTTCTCCTCATCTAATTGAAAATGATTTTCCGACTCTGCTGTTTACAAAAGAAAACCTCTCAAAAAGAGTTTATTTTGATACACCTTTTCTTTTTAATAAAAGGTTTTTGACAAAACATCTATCAAATATGATGCATTCATTATCGCCATTAAGGAGGTGTATAGTAAACTTTGAGGGGAAGCATGAAGAGCAGAGAAGTCTATATCGGAATCGGATTTCATCGCGGCGTTGAAGCGAAGGAGATGGAGAGCGCGATTCGCAGGTTCTTAGAGGAATTGGGGATAGAACTGAAAGAAGTTAAAGGTTTATGCACGGTAGATTTTAGAAAAACTGAGGAGTTGCAGGATGTTTCTGCTATGTTTGGTATTCCACTGTTTTGTTTTTCACGAAATGAAATAAACGGTGTGGACGTGCAGTCAAAAAGCGCAGCAATGGAAGCGCATAACATAAAAGGTGTTGCAGAACCCTGTGCCATTTTGGGAGCGAGTAGGAATAAGGTGCAGTTCAAATTCGTGAAACGGAAATCGTTTGATGGGAAAATAACCCTGGCGGTGGTGTTTTAAAACTTTTTTGCTCCGCAATAAAACTTTTTAGAAAAAAGTTTTATCAAAAAATAATTATTCCTTTGTCGCTTTCTTTTATAAAGGATAAGTGAACATGCTATCGGTAGTGAGTATAGGACCAGGTTCTTTGGATTTGCTTACTGAACGAGCGAGAGAGCGGATTTCAAGTGCGGACGTTATTATGGGAAATGAGAGATACATCGAGTTGATAAGGGAAATTATTCCGACTGGTGCTGAGGTGATAACAGGCAGGATGGGAACAGAGGTTGAACGTGCAAAGAAAGCAGTTGAGCTGGGAAACCGCAAAAATGTCGTTGTTGTCTCGGGGGGTGATGCGGGCATCTATGGCATGGCAGGGCTGGTAATCGAGGTTATTGGAGACTTTGACATGGACTCGAAGCTGGAAATAATACCGGGGATAACAGCGGCATCCGCATCGGCTGCCTTACTCGGTGCACCTTTGTCGAATGATTTCGCAGTTGTCAGTCTGAGTGATTTATTAGTGCCGTGGAGCGAGATAGAAAAGAAACTGGAAAGATTAGCGAAAACGGACATCGCTGTGGCGATATATAACCCGAAGAGCAAAAACAGAACGGTTCAATTGGAGAAGGCATACGAGATTTTCATGCGGTTTCGTGATGCGAAAACAATCGTTGGCATCGTGAGAAATGCAGAAAGAGAAGGATGCGAAATTGAGATTACCGCATTAGAAGATTTGCCGGATTCCTATCATCGTATAGATATGTCAACTACCGTTGTCATTGGCTGTTCGCAGACCGAAAATCTCGGTGGGCGAATGGTTACACGGAGAGGATATGAAAGGAAATACGATTATGACAGAGGAGAAGGGGAGACCGGCAATCAGGAGCACGAAAAAGGAGATTATGTAGAGGCAGGAGACCGGATATGGGAGAAAAGCAAGGCAATCGTAGAGGACATAGTCTCAAAATATTCGGGGTCGTTAAGCGAGCACGAACGGAGAGTAGTGGAAAGGGTAGTTTTTGCTACTGCCGACCCCTCGTTTCTGAACTTGCTTGTATTTAAACACCTCTCGGTTGAAAAGGGGATACAGTGCATAAAAGACGGGAAAACAATCATTACAGACATTGAAATGGTGAAAGCGGGCATTAATAAACGATATAGAGAAAAAGTGAAGTGCTTTGTGAATGCTCCAAAAACAACGGAGATAGCGGAAAAGGGGAATGTGACGAGGACTGCCGCTGGAATCAGGCTCGCAAAGGAACTCATTCATGATAATATCGTGGTTATTGGAAATTCTCCATCGGCATGCCTGGAGCTTTTTGCACTTATTGAACAGGGCATAAAGCCCGCTATTATTGTCGCCACTCCCGTAGGGTTTGTCAATGCCGCAGAGGTGAAAGAGAAGATATTGAGTTTCGGTGTACCATGCGTAGTAGTAAAAGGAGTACGTGGAGGCACTCCATCTGCGGTGGCAATTGTTAACGAGATGATTGAGATCGCATATGGACGAGGAGAGGATGAGAAATGATAGATCCTATATCAGGAAAGGAATACGCGGATGAACTCGTAAAAGCAGCCGCGAAGATAAACGGTATTAGTTATAATGCTTTGATAGCGAAAATAAAAAGAGGAAGAGTGGTCTTACTGGAAGATGGAAAAATACTCAAACGCGGATATACGACCGGGACGTGTGCCGCCGGGGCTTCAAAGGCTGCTGCACTTCTGCTTGTGGGTAAAGAAGTGAAAAAAGTAGAAATTACAACGCCGGTTGGCATAAAAGCGGAGATGGAAGTAGAAAGTGTTGATGAAGAAGATTGCGTTGCATGTGTGCGTGTAGATTCCGGCGATTACAAGGGTGACACGTTCAATGGAATGCTTATATGTGCAAAGGCAAGACATTTTAGCGTATTCGCCATAAGAGCTGGCAAGGGCATAGGAATATTAAAAAAGGAGGGACTTGGAAAAGTCGGTGCGCCTGACATATACCCACACATCTTAAAGAACGTCGAGGAGAATGTGAAAGAGGTATTAACAGGGGTAGAAATAGAGATTTTCGTGCCGGAAGGAGCGGAGATAGCGAAAAAAACAGTTCTTCCAGCGCTGGGAATAGAAGGCGGAATACCTATTTTCGGTGCTACCGGATTCATCGAACCTTACACCGAAGGTGATTACAAGCACGTTATTGACTTTCTCGTAAGAGATAAAAAGGACCTCCTCGGTGTCAGCACGGGCGAGAAGAGCAAGAGGATAGCGGTAGAGAAGCTGAACTTCCCCGAGGATAAAATAGTCGTTGCCGGTAATTTCGTCTGCTACGCAATAGAGAAGTCAAAAGCGAAGAAGAAGGTGATATTCACGATGCCCGCAAAGATTTGCGATATGTTAGGAATTGATGCTCATGACCATTTCGATTTTGAATTCAGCAGTATTGGCGAGCTTGTTGAACGACTGAAGAGAGCAGACTATAAGCATTTGAAGACTTTCTTCGGTACTCTTGCGGAAGATTTAGCACGAAAAACCGATGCTGACGTTTATGTGTTTGATAATAGTGGGGATATATTAGGGAACGGAAGATCAAAGAAATAAAACTTTTTTGCTTGCAAAAAAGTTTCACTTAACAGCAATTCCCACTGCACGTTTTATCAGCCGTCCTATTTCGTCAATCTCTTTCACCATCGGTCCTTTTTTGTCAGGTACTTCAATGATAATAGGAATTACGCCCTTTTTCTTCGCGTTTATCTCCGTTATCTTTTCTCTGCTCTTTTCTTCGGCTGCAAGCCTTTCGTTTATTATTACGATAGCAACATCCTCTTTTGCCAATTTATCTAACACACGAGCGACATCTTCTCCGCCCTCTATGCTATATTCATATACCTCGTTTACACCCGCAAGCCTGAAACCGGTAGCAGTCTCAGGGTCGCCAATTACCGCGATCATTCAAACTTTCTTAGAAAGAAAGTTTAATTTTTCTTCGCTTTCTTTCATTTTACCTCCTTTTCATTTCTTTCTTTAGAAGAAAGTGTTGTAAAAAGATTTTTCACTATATCCTCTCGTAAACTGGTGGAAAAGCGTGCCATTCTCTGCTCAAAAGTATTATTCACCACTATTTTCCCGTCTTTTCTCCTTAAAATGACTCCGCCTGCCGACTTTATCCTTTCACCTGATAGCGATAACCGAACATTCACACCTCTATCCTGGCTTATTTCATCAGATATCTTTTTTAGCATACCTTTCTTCACAAAAGATGCATCCTCATCGCTGAGTATCACTTCCACTTTCACCTCATTACCTGCGCTACTACCACCTGCGATTATACTCGTTGCCGCATCCTCCATCAAACCTGATAGGATAGCTGAATACGTGTCCCCTTTGAAACCCTCCTTCTTTACATCCTTTATTTTCCCCACTGCTTCCTCTAACGCTTTCCCTATCATCTCCTCTTCTGCCTTCCATTTAAGCTTTCTCGCATTTAATCGAGTGGCTCTAACTATTCGCTCCTTATCCTCAATACCCTTTCTCTCCTCTGCCTCAATGAAACGCTTCTTTTGAAGTTCTATCTCCGCTTTTGCTTCTTCGAGCTTCTTCTTTGCGTTTTCCTCTGCTTCGCGCATTATTTTCTCGCTTTCTGCTTTTGCTTCGTCCTTTATCTTTTCCACTATCTCTTTCGCACCCAAACGAATCACCTCAAACCTTTCTTTTGAATGGCAAAGCCCTTCCATTGCTTTCAGGAAGAAAGTTTAAACAAGTCCTAAAGTTTTATTTAGCACAATGTTTACCGCAATGTCGAGATTCGATTCAGCGATTGCTTTCAGCTTCTCCGCCTCAACCTCAGCATCTTTCATTATCGCTTCCTCTGCCTCCTCTCCTTCCTTTGCATACTTATCAGAAATCTCAACTGCTAAGCTCTTTTCTTCATCACGTGCCTTTTCTTTTAGGCTCTTTACCTCCTCTTCCGCATCTCTTATTATCTTCGCAGCGCTCTCCTTTGCTTCTTCTATTAACTTTCTGCCTTCCTCTTCTCCTTCCCCTATTAACTTAAGTGCTTCTATTGCCATCGCCTTCTTCTATATGGAGATGGTCTTTATAAAGTTTTCTCAATTGCTCTATCATCGCAGGGTCTATGGTTCCGTTGAAGAAGAATAAACTAAATTTTTATAATCCAAAGAGGATATAGGATGCGAATGGCATGAAAGTCATATCCATAATAGGGGAGAAGAAGTCAGGGAAGACGTCGCTTATCACGTATTTGATTCCATATATGAAGAAACATGGTAAAGTAGGCTGTATAAAACACGCACAAGAGTTGGATTTGGGTAATAAGGGCACGGATACGAGTCGCTTTTTTCATTCCGGTGCTGAGGTTGTCATAGGTGCTTCCGGCGATAAGGCGGTAAAAATTTGCGGCGGTAAAAATTTGATGGAATTGATAGCTGAAATGTCGAATTCCGGCGTTGATTTTCTGCTCGTTGAAGGATTTAAGAGCAGTAACTTACCGAAGATAGCCTTAAGTGATTTTCACGATGAGAATGCCGGTGTTAGTGGCGTAATAAAAAGATTGGACTTTCCAAAGGATTTTAAAGGCAGAGAAGAAAGGCTAAAAGAGATTGTTGAACTTATTCTTTCTCTGGATGACTACTAAACACTATTTAAAAAGAAAGGTGTTTGTATATCTGAGACAAGAAAATGATGCCGGATGCAGGATTCCAGATACAGGATGCAGGTTTGACTTGTATCTTGCATCTTCAGTTACCTTCTCGTGAAAATTAAAGACCATGAAAATAAGCTTTTCCTCGGTAGATGCAACCAGTAATCCGGTGGAGTGGATGTATAGACTGGAAGATGCAGGTTTTCAGGGATGGGAAATAGTAGGCGAAGGACTGCAAAAAGTGGAAGGTGAATTTAAAAAAAGGGTAAGGGAAATATACGAAACGACAAATCTCGTTCTTTCCTTACACGCACCCTTCTCTGACATTAATATAGCAAGTGTAAACGAGCGGATGTGGGAAGAGAGCATACGGCAGATAAAAGAGAGTATAGAGAACGCATACGAGTTCATTGACAATATATGCGTGGTGCATCCGGGTATTTTCTCGCCATTGTCCATACAGACGCCGGATAAGGCGATTCAGAAGGCGATTGCTGGTTTAACCACGCTTTGTGAATTTGCCGTTGAACGTGGATTACGAATAGCGGTGGAGAATTTGACGTCTGTGAATATGCTGCTGGGAAGGCATCCCGATGAACTCATTCAAATAGTGCGTGGTGTGAATATGGACAATCTTGGGATATGTCTTGACGTGGCGCATACGAATACGACAAAAACGATGGACGAGTTCTTAGGCATCAAAGTCAAAGCAGGGGACATGGATATAATACATATACATGCGAGCGATAACTTTGGAGCGGATGACTTACATTTGCCATTGGGAAAAGGTAACCTGGATTGGAAGAAGGTGTTGAACGGGATTAATGATTATAAATATGAAGGGCTAATGGTGATGGAGTTATACACAATAGAAGGCGGTATAGAGAGTCTGGAGTTTATACGAAAAAATCTGTGCTGAAAAGTATTCAAAATTAAGGCAGTAAATATATTTTGTCGCTGGCAGGCGAAGTCCTGAAGATTTTAGTAATTAGATTTTCTTCTTCCCTCATCCTCCCTTTATGCAGGTTACAACACCTTCTCCATTTCTCTCAAATGTCTGATTAAGTCCGTTTCCGTTTTTCTTATAATTCTTCGACCAGTGATAGATAGCCATATCTTCCTTGCTTCACCAGTTCTTATCAAACCAATTAAGTTAAGCACTTGTTCTCTTACATGCCTACTCAAATCAGCTTTTGAGCATTTTGATGAGAATTTCTTCGGGTCTAACTTATCCCATCTATCAGTAATCAAAGAAATCAAGTCAATCAAGTCCTTTTCTCTACCTCTGGTCATTAACTTGAGTATCACCAAGTCCTCTAAAGGTGCTACAAACGCTTTGATTATTATTTTTCTTCCTTCTTCAAAGAAACCAGAAATCTCCATGCACTTGGACTCCTTTAAGATTTCATCAATGGCATATCTTTTATTCGTTGATATGTCCCATATTTCACCAATGGATATGTGTAAGTCAATAAAGCCGCCGTCAAGTTTTTTACGCCCTACCAAGCCAAATTTGGTTTCTTTTACTTCATAACCCAGGCTTTTTAGCAGTGCTATTAATCTCCCCATCTCCGTCATTGAAGCCACTAAATCTATATCCTTGGTATATCTGTAACCTCTGGTATAGGCTCTTACAGCATATCCCCCTATCACTACGAGATTTAGTCCCCACCTCTCCGCCTCCCTGACAATCCTGCCCAAGTCATTCAGACCTTCCCTTTCTACCAGAATCTCATTCATCTACCTCACCAGGTCCTCAACTGCTTTTGTGAAAACATTTGCCTGATAGTATTCCACATTCCACTTCTTTTCCAGAGTCTGAAAATGAAAACGCTGATATATGGTAGTGCCAAACTCACTTATTTTTCCAATTATTTCGGTTCGTTTTTCAACCAATTTCTCTATTTTTTCAAGTATTTTTTCACTGAATATCTCCTTGTTTGCCTCTTTGTTTATGCATTCCATGCAGAAACCGAGTGTATTTATTACCCTGTATGTTCTCGCCGTTTCTATCACCCTTTTCCATTTCAGAGTATTCACACACCTTATCAGTATAGCCAATGCACCGAGTATATCATCATCTTCCAGGCATTCGGCAATAGCATAGTGGGATGGTTGGTAATGAAGATTGGTCATTTCAGCCACCTGGTCTTCTCTCCTACTTAGATCAGTATGTAAATGTATAGCCTGAGCCTTTGCCTTTGATTCATGTATAATCTTAGCATCCACGAGAAGCTGGGTGTCCCACAGCTTAAAAAGAGCTATCCAGCCATCTAAATCCTCTTCGAGAACAGTGATGTGGTGAATATCTATGGAACGATAATAGTTCGTCCAGAATCCGATAGCACTATCTTTTATGTACATATAATTCCAT
>JAUVZJ010000050.1 GCA_030602585.1 Candidatus Methanophagales archaeon
TGGATGAACGTGGGATAATTGATGTCAGGATGAGGTTGCAGTAAAAAATCTATATCGTCCTTCGATAACTTCACTGCATCATTCTCTATTAAAGCAGTGCCGCTGTAATAATTGGATTTTAATATGTCGTTATAAAAAACCAGTTTGCCTTTCATTTTCAAGAAATAGCCTACGATTCCAGTTCCGCCAAAGGCATCTAAAGCGCTTTCAAAATTGAGTTCTTTTATATTCTCCCAAATCCACCCGACTATCTTCGATTTGCTCCCTTGATAGCGGGTTGTTGGAAGATTATGAGGCTTAATTAAGTCCCCCATAAGCGTTAATTGCGATGCCTTTTCAATCATTCTTATCACCGTTTACGCCTTGTTTATACTCAAAATACTCTTTAATATTACGATAAGGTGGCTTTGGTAGTTCAAGCAGTTGCGCCATATCCTTCGTCAGGTAATACATCCAGTAATCATCAAAGACATCTATTCCGTATTTTGAAAAGATGCCAGTGCCATCCCTCATTTGTTCTATCTTTGTCGTAGAACCTATGTTTTTGGTATTGCCACTTCCGGGTCTATCGCTTGCGATTTTATACTTCTCCTGCAGGATAAATTCAATATCCTTTATCACAGATAGGATTTTTTTGAGGTCTGCAATAGAGTAGATTTTATATTCTTAAAAATATCAATAAAGCCTTTTACCGTCCAATTACCATCAGAATCTTGAATATCAAAGAGATATTGGTTTAGATACTCCAATAGCTTATCTCTAAAGCTGTCCTTTTTCTCAGTCATTATTTGATCATTAAATTATAATTCCATGAACTTATTTAAAACTGTATAAACTTATGCCTTTATGGTGTGATGGTGTAAGTATGATGCTGTCAAAGAGATTAAGCAGGGTAGAGGAGTCAGCAACCATAAAGATGGGGCATATAGCAAGGAAACTGCAGGGAGAGGGAAAAGAAGTGCTGAACTTCACGCTTGGTGAGCCGGATTTCAAGACTCCGGAACATATATGCGAAGCGGCGAAGCGCGCGTTAGACCTTGGATATACGCACTATACGGGCAGTGCGGGCATCGAGGAGTTACGCGAGGCGATAGCGGAGAAGATAAGAGAAGAAAATAAAGTTGATGCATCTGTGGAAAATGTGATAGTGACACCGGGTGCGAAACAGGCGATATACGAGTTGATGATGAGTGTTTTAGATGAAGGAGACGAGGTAATTTTGCTTGACCCTGCATGGGTTACGTTTGAATCCGCGGTGAAACTAGCAGGAGGTGAGCCGAAATGGGTGAAAAGGACAGAAGAAGACGTGAAATACGAATCACTGGAGGCTGCAGCATCCGGGAACACGAAAATGGTGATAATAAACAGTCCAAATAATCCGGCGGGGTATGTTCTCGGCGACAGCGAGTTGAAGGAGATTGCGGAATTTGCAGTAGAGCATGACCTTCTTGTACTATCTGACGAGATATATGAGAAGATATTATACTACGGGAAAAGAAACGTAAGCATTGCTTCTTTTAACGATATGCAAGAACGAACAGTCATCATAAACGGGTTCTCGAAGACTTATGCGATGACTGGCTGGCGAATAGGGTATGCGGTTGCACCACCTGAGATAATGAAAGGAATGCTAAAAATACAGCAGCATTCGGTAACCTGTGCACCGTCAATCGCGCAATATGCCGCTTTAACAGCGCTTAGAAGCTCACAGGAATGCGTGGCGGAGATGGTGGAGGAGTTTAAAAGGAGAAGAGACGTTATTGTGAATGGGCTAAACGAGGTAGGGCTGCGATGCTTGAACCCGGAAGGTGCTTTTTATGCCTTTGTAAATACGTCAAATCACGGAAACGATGTAGAATTCACTGAGCGGTTGCTAAAAGAAGCATATATTGTCGTTACACCGGGTTCGGCATTTGGACTCGCAGGTAAAGATTATGTGCGGTTTTCATTCGCAGCTTCAATAGAAGATATTTTAAAGGCAATGGAAAGGATAGAAAGCACTTTTCCAGAAGCAAGGCATTTCAAGGGGTGAGATAAAAAGGGAGTAATAATGGCGAAAGTAAAGTTGCTCCGGGTAACAGAGGAAGGAATAAATCTGGTTGCGGAATCTGCGAGGGTAAGTGGTGTTCCATTGGCGCAAAGCACGAGAGAAATAATTGATTTAATCACTGATAACGATTATTCGAGTGCGCTTGAACATATCTATTTCACTTTTGATGTCACGGGGATAAGCGTGGCGTTGAGCAGGGAATTGTTAGAGCACAGGATTGCCTCGCATACCGCAAGAAGCACGAGGTATATGGAAGAAAAAGGGTTTGGCTACTATGTTCCAGAAGAGTTAGAGCGAAAAGGGAATGACGAAACGGCGGAGATTTACAGTGATGCGATGAAGGACGCTAATGAAGCCTACACGAAGTTGCGAGAACTCGGCGTTGCGAGAGAACAGGCGAGATATGTCTTACCGTTGGCTTTGCATACGCATTATGTAGTTACGATGAACGTCCGGAGTTTGATAAACTTCTTCATGCTCCGGCTCTGTGTCCGAGCGTCACCGGAAATCCGAGAGCTTGCAATGCGTATGTATAAGATATGCCTGGAAGAATACGCGGATATTTTCTCGAAGATATGGTGTCGCGGCTTCACACTTGGCGTATGCCCGGAGAATGAGGTTAGACCCATTGAATGTCCGTTCAAAAAGATATTACCGAAGAAGCGTGATATAAAAGATGCATTTGAGGAGCAAGCGAGGAGGATAATAGAAAAGGAGTTAAAAACTTTTTAAATTCGCAAGAATCATTTTACAATATAAGGGAAATCATGGAAGAAGGAGTTATAACAATAGTGGAAGAGGAAGGGATACTGCATAAACACCCGATAGTGATAGAGGGATTGCCGGATGTGGGATTGGTGGGAACCATTGCAGCATCATACATCGTGGAGAAGATGGGTTATAAGGAAATAGGCTACGTCGAATCTGACTTGTTTCCGCCGGTTATGGTAATACACGAAGGCAAATTGGAAAATCCTTTTAAAATATACGGCGATGAAGGCGTAGTAGTAGTACTGTCAGAAGTTGCGATACCGCCAAACGCTGTTTATCCGCTGGCGGGGGCTTTGGCTGATTGGTTCAATGGAATTGATGCAAAGCTTGTTATCTCGATAACGGGACTGCCGGCAGAGAACAGGATGGATATAGAAAAGCCGGAAGTGTTTGCCGTTGGTAACAACGAAGAAGCCCGGAGGGTGCTGAAAGATAAGCAAATGGAACTGATGGAGGAAGGATTTATCGCTGGTCATTATGCTATGATGCTAAGGGAGTGCTACAAGAGGAATTTGAATGCAATTTCCTTGCTCGCTCAGTGCTTTCCCGTGTATCCTGACCCGGGTGCGGCGGCATCTACAATTGAGTCACTTGAGAAATTTTTAAAATTGGGCATAGACGTGGGCGAATTAATGGAAAAGGCGGAGGAGATAAAACTAAAAGCCCGCGACCTTATGCGACAGACTGCGCTCTCTGCTCCAGAGATGCAAAAGAGTGCGGAGCAGGATCTGCCTATCATGTATCGCTAAGTTAAAAAAATAAATGAATTAGGGGGTGGAAGAAAGCGTCGAAATGGAAATGGAAAGGAGGATAATAAGGGCGACATGGGGCTACGATGGCAATTTAGAGCCGTTATGCGAGGTGGAAGATAAAGAAGACGAGATACTGGTTACCTTTGACCTACCACGAGTAAGGAAAGAAAACGTGGAGATAAACACAACGGAGGATACGGTAGAGGTAATGGCGAAGATGAGCGATGCTATTTGCTGGGAGCGGTGGGGAAGTATCCAGAAAAAGATAACTTTTCAGGCTTTCAGAAAGCAAATAAGGTTACCGGAGCCCATAGACCAGGAAAAAACTTCCGCTACATTCAAAAACGGCATCCTGCGGATAAATTTGCCTAAGGTAAGGAAGAAGGTGTTTATACCGATAGAATAAACGGTAAGCTTATGCGGAAGGCTTTTATTTCTTGCGAAGTAGGTGATGGACGGCTCACAAATCCTTTTACACCACGTGCAGCGAAAAACCCAGCCGTTTCGTAGAACGTGTAAGCATGCCAGATGAAACAACGTCAACGCCAGTGGAAGCGAAATCCTTTATGTTATCCATGTTTATCCCACCTGAAGCCTCTAAAATCAACCCGTCACGAACTCCTCTCTCGGTCAGCAACCTCACGCACTCTTTTACTTCCGCGGGCTTCATGTTATCAAGCATGATTATATCCACTTTTAATTCCGCAGCTCTGAGCGCATCCGCGATGCTTTCAACTTCAACTTCGATTTTTCGTGTAAAGCTTACCTTTTCTTTTGCTCTTTTTATCGCGTTCTCCAGTCCCATAAGCGTTATATAATTGTCTTTTATTATCACCGCTTCGTATAACCCGAATCTGTGCGGGTCGCCGCCTCCGATAGCTATCGCTTTCTTCTCGTATTTCCTGAAGCCCGGCGTTGTTTTTCTCGTACCTGCTACTTTTATGTGCGCATTTACCTTCCTCGCTTCGTTTACAAACAGATTCGTTAAAGTCGCTACACCACTCATCCGACCCAAGAAATTAAGCACAAGTCGTTCCGCCTTCAATATCGTCGCACCTGCTCCTCGCACCGTCAAAATAGTATCACCGCTTTTTATTTTAGCTCCATCCTCAAATTCAGATGAATATTGAACAGACAAATAGTCAAATATCTGTTTTACCTCCTCCAAACCCGCAAGAACACCTTCTTCTTTCACCGTTATCTCCGCTTTACAATCGATATATGGCACTATCTCTTCGTAATCTTCATGCCCTACATCTTCCTCCAGAAAACTTTCTATCTCTTTCAGCAGCATTTGCAAATAAAACTTTTCTATAAAGTAAAGAATGTTATATCAAAAACCTTTCTTTTTAGCACAAACCTTTTCTTAGGAAGAAAAGCTCTACCAAAACAATCATTGTTTGTAAAAAGATGGCAAAGATAAGAGTGGGTGTAGTCGGCTGCGGTGCGATAGGAAGTGAGATATGCAGGGCGATAGACAGGGATGAAGTAAATGGGTGTGAGTTGGGCTTAGGGATGGAGCTGAAATTTTTGATAGACAAACATCCTGAGAAAATAGAAAAGCTGTGTAAAAGCCTGAGGAAGAAGCCGAGTATAATAAAATCTGATAGCACAGGACTGGATATAATTTTAGAAGAGGTTGACCTGGTAATAGAGTGTGCATCGCAGGCGGCGGTTCGTGAGTTTGTGATACCAGCGTTAAAAAAGGGTAAAGAAGTGATGATATTGAGCGTTGGTGCACTGCTTTGCGAACCCGGTCTTTTTGAAGAAATCGAAAGTATATCGAAGGAAAAAAGATGTAAAGTGTATATACCATCAGGAGCTGTTGCAGGTATAGATGGTTTAAAATCCGGCGCTATTGGCGGGATACATTCAGTGGAATTAACGACAAGAAAGCCGCCTTCGGGATTTGAGGGTAATGAGTATGTGAAGGAAAGGGGAATAGATTTGTTTTCAATAAAGAAGGAGGAAACATTGTTCATGGGTCCGGCGAAGGAAGCGGAGAGATATTTTCCGGAGAACGTGAACGTAGCGGCTTCTTTAAGCATTGCTGGTATAGGTTCAGAGGCGACGAAAGTGAAGATAGTTGCAGACCCATCTGCGGAAGAGAACGTGCATGAGATAGTGGTGAAGGGTGAATTTGGTAAATTATTCGTGAGGGTAGAAAACGTCCCTTCGATTGCGAATCCAAAGACGAGCTATTTAGCTGCTCTTTCTGCAATAGCAACACTGAAGAGCATATCTTATTCGATAAGGGTCGGGACATAGAAAATGAAACAAAAAGAGCGGATAAAGAAATTTCTGAATCTCGAAGAGATGGATGAGGTCATAGTAGAAGCATGGAATCTGTTTATTGTGACTCAAAAGGCATTTAGGGACGTAGAAGCGAGGATTATAAGCAGAAGGGACGGGGATAACGTGCAGCGGAATTTTATTAGATACATGAAGAAGCAAAGACTTAATATGCTGGATGATGAGGAGGAGGGCTTAAAAGCACATGAATTTGCAATAATCAAAGAAGAAGGAGATGGAGGAGGAGAAGGAGATAAAAGTAAGATAAAACCTTTAAACTCCCTTGATTTATGGCTTCTGGTAGATTATGAAGATGTCTGCGTTGCATGGATGGCAGAGGAGCCAAGGAGTGTGAAAGGGTCTTCAAATACGATTATAGATTTCCTTGAAGACCCTGATGTCTCAGCTCTGCTAAGGGATAGATTAATAGAAAAGGATAATGAGAGAGGTGAGAAACTTCTAAAAACAATTCTTGAAGATAGACCGGCAGAGGTGAATGTTCATTCATTACTCGTGGAGCATTACGAGCGAGAAGGTAGGCTGGCAGAAGCTGAAGCGGAATACAAACGAATTCTAAGTAAGACCGGCAGCGAAGTTGTGTGGGCGAATTATGGAGACTTCATGGAGCGAATGGGGAGATATGAAGAAGCTGTTGATGCTTTTAAAAAGAGTTTAGAGGTTTGCGAGCGGATTGGAGATGAAGGAAAGGAACCTGGAGAGCTATTGAAGGGGAGCATAAATAGAGTAGAGCGAATGAAGAATCTGGAAGGCGAGGAAGCGAGGAAGGCGCGGGAATATATGGAAGCAGCGTGGTTGATTGATGACATGAGAGAATTTGTGGAGAAAACATTAATGAAGGAAATGGAGAAAGCACAGGAAGAATACAAGGACGAGGAAGGGATAGAGGAGATTGATTTTGAAGATGTTTTCGATTTTATAAACTGGTTTTTGTTCAACAGAAAGCTCCGGGATGGACGAACCCCGGGAATGGTGTATGCAGAGGAAAATGGGCTTAGCGAAGAGATAAAAGAGAAGATAAAAGGGCTTGGTAACCCTGTGAAAGGCACTTTTGAGATTGTTGGTGTGGACCATGCCTCGTTTAAACTTGTGGTTAAAAACACAATAACGGGTGAGGAGTACGAGTTGATATGCAATGTTCCAGAAATAAGAGCGGGGCAAACTTTTACCGGTAAGATCTATCCCTGGGGTGACTTCTATATTTCAGGAGGCGTTTTGAAAACACAGGATGAAGATTAGCCGGGATGTGAAAAGGTTGGCGGAAAGCTTAGTTGAGCATTAGCCTGTATTCTTTACAGGTGTTATTTCTACGTATTCTCTTTTATATCGCCAGGGAAGAAGTTATTTTTGGTGACACAAATGGTGTTAAGTATCGGGGAAAGAATAAAGGGGTTCTTGTTCAGTCCTTCGGATACCTTCAACAACTCTAAGGGAGACACGATTGGCGATGCTTTTAAGTATTTCGTCGTTATTCTAATGATACCCGCAGTGCTTCTTGCAATTATAGCAGCAGTAGCGTTTTCGCTAATCGCAGGAATGTTGGGAATGTTTGGAGTACCTATGATGCCACTCGGAGCAGCGACGGGACCTTTACTCGCAGTAGGCGCTTTTATCCTCATACTCGTTGGCGGAATAATCGGTGTTTTCATTGACGGACTCTGGCTTCACATCTGGGTATACCTCGTTGGTGGCAAAGAGGGCATAGAACAGACGATAAAAGCAGTGATGTATGGAGCAACACCGAGTCTTCTCTTAGGATGGATTCCAATCGTGAACTTCATCGCATTGATATGGGCGCTTATCGTGGGAATCATCGGCGTAAGGCAACTTCACGGGCTATCTACCGGAAAGGCAGTTCTCGCTGTGATTATCGCAATAGCGATTCCTCTAATCATCTACGTAGCAATACTTAGTGCGTTTATGGCAACGATGCCATGACCCGGGTTCTCAGGACCGGCAGGACCAGGATTTGGAGGATTTTGATTCTCCTCTTTTTTATTTTTACCTTATTTCACCTAAACTTCACCACAGTTCCGTATGCAAGTATTTCCACGGCGCCGCACATTCCAAAACGACTAAAGTAACCTCTCAGTGATTATAACCTGCCGTTGCGGTGTGTGTTCAATGGCAGGGGGCTTATTAATAATAGGTTAAACTTAGGTATATATAAACTTTTCTGTTTTTTACCTTACTTCACTGCTGTTCCGTATGTAAGTATTTTCGCTTTTTTCTTAAAAGAAAAAGTATTTTTTAGTAAAGGCTTTTGCGAAGCAAAAAAGTTTGTTTTGGTATTTGGATTTAGGATTTTGAAATTGTTTAGAATTTAGGGATTAGGATTTATGATTTTCCACATCTTATTGAGCAAATACGATTTAGCAGGGATGTGGAAAGGTTGGGGAAAGCTTAAAAAGTGGGAAGTTATTAGTGTAAATTCTTAATCTGATGATGAAATTTGAAAAAAAATCGAAAGATTTATAAGGCAAAATTCATTTTTGGTAACTTTGGTGACACAAATGGTGTTAAGTATCGGGGAACGAATAAAGGGGTTCTTGTTCAGTCCTTCGGAAACCTTCGACAACTCTAAGGAAGATACGATTGGCGATGCCTTCAAGTATTTTGTCGTCCTTTTAGCGATATATGCAGTGCTTTTCGGTATCATGGTGTTGGTAGCATTTTCGGCAATGTCATGGATAGTAGGACCGTGGGCTGCGATGATGGGGCTTGCTGCGGGACCTATTCTTGCGGTAGCCATGCTTGTTTTGACGTTAATCTCAGGGATAATCGCTGTTTTCATTGGTGGACTCTGGATGCACATCTGGGTATATATTGTGGGCGGTAGAAAAGGAGTAAAACAGACCATAAAGGCATTGATGTACGGAGCGACGCCGAGCTACCTATTGGGATGGATTCCAATCGTAGGAATCATTGCAGCGATATGGGCGCTTATCGTAGAAATCATCGGCATAAGGCAACTTCACGAGCTATCCACTGGAAAAGCGGTTCTCGCATTTATTCTCGCAATAATCATACCTGGAATCATTGTCGCCATAGTAATCTTTGTTGCGCTTATTACAATGCCAGAACTAATATCCGAACTCGGACCAGGATTTGGAGGATTTTAATTATCCTCCTTTTTATTTTTTACCTTTTCCATTCAACTGGTTCTTTCTATCATGCTAAGATACAATCTGCTCCACCATATAACGGTTAACGGTTGAATAATAATAACAGATACTGCCATGCTTATCAACTGCCCGATATAGGGTATAGAACCCGTAACAAAACCTACAACTCCCCCTATCACGAGCACGACAAGCCACAGCAAAAAGACATTGAGTTTATGTTTCATGAAAAAGTTAAAACCTCTTTTAACACCCTCTACCGCTTCAAGGTCGTCTATAACAACCGCATACGGTGGGAGGGCAAGCATTATGCTTACAATTGCCATGTAGATGACCATAATCAAAAGCCCTAATCCCAATATCGCTATTGCAGGCAACATTACTTCAGGTGGCGCTTCTGAGAGTGTTGTTATATCGGGAAGAATATGCAGCACGCCGGGAATTACGAAAACAACACCTGCGAGAGTAATTAAACCAGCGATAATGATAGCAAAGAGCAAACTAATGAATTTTCTTCTTCCATATTCGGTCATGTCCGAAAGGTTTGTTCTACCCGTTTCCGTCGCCTCTTTCGCCATGCCAATCGCGCCAGCGGTGAAGAACGCACTTATTAGCAATACTAAAATCACAGTGATGATGACAGCGATTATGTTTATGCCCATGTTTTGAAGGATTTGAGGCAGAAGCTGAGGAATAAGATCAGGCGGGATTTCGTCGAGTTTTGTTAAAAATGGTACCAACGAAGGAATTGACACCAGTATAGCACCACCTATGACTATAATTGCCGCTATGGATGATAGTATCAAACTAAACAGAAACGGAAGACAAATACTTAGATTCTTCTTCCATGTGTCGAACCCTTTTCTTATTATACTGCCAAGGTCTTCTACCATGTTATCTATCGTTAAGACTTAATCATCGGGGTATAAATAGGTTAGTTATATTTGTATAGAACCACGAGATTAGCACTAAAACTTTTTTAAAAAAAGTTTTATCAAAAACCAGTTTCTTTGGTAAAGTTTTCTTTCTTAAAGAAAAGTTTCTTGTGAAAATCTGTGTAATCTGTGGTTAATTAAGGGGAAGAAAAAATGGAAGATACGAATGAAAAGTGGCACTATGGGGACTTAACACAAAAGATTATCGGTGCAGCGATGGAAGTTCATCGTGAATTAGGCACTGGTTTTCTTATCAGCACCAGAATCAACATACATCCATTCCGGTATCCATAGTATCTAATAGTAAAAGCTCATGTGTTCTTTATTCATTTATTTATTGGATAGCCTCGGCAACATGTCTATGGACGTTACACTTAATTTCATCTTTAAAGACCTCGTCGTAAATGTCGTTTTCCGGACTCAGCCAATTCAAATAGGCTTTTGAACTTATTTGCATTCTTAAAAGGTCTCCAGTTTCTTCTGTATCTCTTAAATAGCGGGCAAAGTCAATTACTGCCTTTAGCTTACTCTCTGAGAGTATACTAATTATTTCTTCAAGTTTTTGTTTAGTCTCCAAAGCCGGCATAATTATCCTCCTTTTTTCTCATGGTGCTAATAAATAAGGGTTTCTTTATCATAATAATCATTACATCATCTATCTCACTTCTATGGCAGCCCTCTAAGCAAGCTTTAAGTTTCAAACATATTGAAAACAATCAGTACCCTTTACAAAAAACCCCTCTCCTTCCTTCTTTTTACCTTCAAAAAGGTAGGCTTATTAATAAGGTGTTTTTGTATCCCTTCATTCATAACCCTTATCACACCCCTTCCCCTTCCCCTTTCATCGCTTTTTCAGATACCTTTAGTATTTTTCAATTTCGCTTAAAATAACTCTAATTCACGAGCCATTGTTAAAATGCAAAATATCATCAAACCTGTACCAACCATTGCAAGACAAAGTGAAATTTGCATAATAAATTTGTTACTCGCACATATAGCCAACAAAGATACAATTTTTGCATTTTTGTAGTGCCCACCATGTCTGTGATAAAAAACTGAAGAACTAAGAGATAGGGTAAATTATCGTATAAGTCCGTTTGAATGCGTTTGTTTTTTCGCTTGAAAAATCGGTATTGGATTTTTCCCATTTTTCGCCTCACCTTTTTTCCCTTTTTACAAAAAAAGGGTCTCCGTGAGGTTTTGCGTGTCTTTTTACACTTTACCCCCGCGGAGACACAATATAACCTGCCCGAACAGATTTTTTTTACGCTTTGCAACTGTATTTAACGTCGCAAAGCGGTACAATATATCTCTTAAGAATATATAAACTTTTTGATGAGCCTAAAAATGTTTGGGTCACAGAACGACTAAACAAGGTGAACCTTTTTCGTGGCTCAATTTCACTTTTTGCGGAAGTCTCCTTGAAGAAACTTTTTGTAAGCAAAAACATTTTCTTAGAAAGAAATGTGTTTACGAAAAATGTGGGACCTCGCCCCTCTCATTTACCTACACCTCTCGATAATCCAATACCTCAGACCTACCATTTCTTGAATTTCTCCTTTCCAAAACTTTTCTATATCTTCATCTAAGAAATTGTCGTCTAAATTTCGGATAAAAGATTTCAATTCGCTCCAATCCGAAACTTCATAAGAGCCTTTAAAAATGGCACTATGACCATGATTAACATCTCTTGGAAGATACCATATTTCTATTTTTCTTTTCATTTTTGTCACTCACTTCCTTCAGGATTCATCAGATATTTTCATAACTTTCACTTTTCTCATTCTCGTTTTTAATTTCTTTCAGAAATTTTTTTCTCCATTCCATACGTTTTTCTCTTTCATCTTCATCTTTTTCACTATCCTCACTTTTTTGCATTTTTCAATTTGCATTTTACAATTTACTCTTAAGCTCCGAAATTACTTTTTCCACTTTTCCCGTCACACTATATCCCCTTATCGCCTTTCCCTTTAACTCCGGCTGCTCTGATATTTCGTAATTACTGTTCAAGAATCCATATTCCTCTAAAGTAAGTAGATGGTAAGAAATGAGTCGCCTTTCTTCTCTCAACGCTTTATTATCTCATTTATGTGCATCGGCTTCTCAGCAAGCAGCTCCAAAATCCTGTACCTCAATGGATGGAATAGCACGTGAATTTCCTTCAGTAAATCATCTTCGATTGCATTAATCAGTTTCATTTTTCGTATCACCTCCTAAATTTTTTAACAGTCCTCAAGAAAAGACAATTATTTCTTCTCTTGCTTTCTTCCACAACCCACCAACGGATACTTCACAGTTACGATGAGATAAGAAATAACTAAAGCAATGATGAAACCAGAAAGACTGAAAATGAAAGAAAAGACGAAACTCGCTATACTATTTTCTATTCTCACACCCAGCAGAAAGCCGATAAACAAGCCGAAGATGGTCAGTGATGAAATAAGAATGGCGTAAGGAATTGCCCGAATATACAGATTCTGCTTAAATATCTCTTTCATTTTATTCTTTTATTCCATTGGCTGTTTCGCACATTCAGTGCTATATCTTCGTCCATATCATGAACGCAATCAAAAGTCCATATACCGCAATTGCTTCTGCAAGAGCTACGAAGATCATCACACGACCAAACACTTCGGGCTTCTCCGCGGTAGCTCCGGCAGCTGCCACTCCAGTAGTTGATACTGCAATACCTGCACCAATTGCCGCTCCCGTCATCGCAACAGCTGCCGCCATTGCCATCCATCCTCTATCTGAGATTCCGCCTACCGTTACTGCTTCTTCGGATGCAACACAGACTCCAGCCGAAAACATAAGTAAGCAGAACACGATCATTCCACTCAAAACTATCTTTTTCGTCACCATTTTTTCTTTCCACCTCCTAATTTTTTATCTTCCTTTCATCACCCTTATATCTTATTTTCTTGAAAGAAGATAATAAGATTTTATTGGAAGGTATATATAAGTTTTTCGATATTTAATTTTTCTATGAATCACCACTTCGCACAGGTGAAAGTCACAACAAGAAAGCAGATCGCGGTTCCAAAGGATGTGCAAAAGAAACTTGACGGTCTTGAAGAGGGGGAGTACCTTTTATTCTATGAAGAAAACGGAAGAATATATATCAAAAAAGGTGCGATCGTTGAAAGGTAAAATCCCGTTAAACCAACTATTAAGGAGATAACACAAAAAGATGAGGAGATGTCCTGATACATAACTTTTTGTGAAAATTACAAAAAACCCCTCTAAATGCTTCTTTTGTAAATAACCTCTAAAATACCTTATTTTCAAAAATAGAGGGAAGATAACGCCTCTATATTTCCATTATAGAGAGTTTTGTTACCATAACTAATCCTCATAACGAAGATACCCTTCTTTAACTTTGCATTCAGGACAGGGTAGTTTCAGTTTTTCTAATAGTTCCTCAGGCTTCATGCGTGTTCGGATAAGAGATTGGCATTTCAACTATTGATACCTTTTGTATAGTATAAAAGCGATTATTTTACCTGGTGATGTGATGTATGGTTCCAAATGATGAAAAGGGCGTAGACTCTACGGTAAAGACCATT
>JAUVZJ010000039.1 GCA_030602585.1 Candidatus Methanophagales archaeon
CGGCGTTGCAATACAGTCGCTTGAGGTGTGCCCTGAAGTGGTCGAGTACGACGTTGTCGTTTCAATCCCGGTAATGAAAACGCACATGCACACAGTTGTCACGCTGGCGGTGAAAAATATGAAAGGATGCCTGTGGCGCCGTACAAAGGTTGAACTTCACATGCTACCTAAAATTGAGGATGTGGCGGACAAACCTCTTAATATCGCCATTGCGGATATGTCCTCAGTTCTTCGTCCGCATCTATCAATCATTGATGGCACTACGGGAATGGAAGGGCTGGGGCCAAGCGCCGGGCAGGCTAAGAAACTCGATCTGGTTGTTGCAGGGATTGATCCTTTAGCAGTGGATGCCGTTGCCTGCTCGCTCATGGGGCTGAATGCAGAAAACGTGCCACACCTGCGTATTTGCGCTGAACGCGGATACGGCGTGATTGACATCTCAAGGATACAGGTGAATCCTGCTATGTGGCACGATTTTATCTCTCCTTTTGAGCCACCTCCCGACAACTTATCTATACAGTTCCCGGGTATTACCATTCTTGAGGAAAACTCATGCAGTGCCTGCCAGTCCACAGTTTTGATGCTCTTGAAACGGTATAGGGAGCAGGTGTTCGACGCCTTCCCCGAACAGGAGAATGTAACCATTGCAATCGGGAAGGGACATCAGTCTGTCCCATGCGGTACGCTCTGCATCGGTAACTGCACTGCACAACATAAAAAGCAGGGTGTTTTTGTACCGGGATGTCCGCCTGTGGCGACTCAAATCCTGGAAATGATTGCCGAAAGCGACCCTGAAGAAAGCCCCGACGTTCAGAGCGAGTAGAGCTGTTGACGCACAGTTGCCAAATAGTAGTCAGTCGAGGGAGTTAGCCATCTATATTTATAACCGCACTTTACGAACTACTGATACTTTCTTTCGTTCTTCTTCCGCGTATCTCGCCAGCGACATTCTCGTGCATCAAGCGTCGCACCTCTTCCATATCGGTAGTCTGACCCAGAACCCACATCAACTTCACCAGAGCAGTTTCCGGCAACATATCCTCGCCCTCTATTATTCCTGCATGAAGTAAATCGCGACCGGTATCATACACCCTATCACAAATAGTCCCGTATAAACATTGCGAAGTCGTCACTACGGGTATGCCCCGTTTTATCGCGCTCGCCACGCTGGGAATCCACTCCGCAGATACATGCCCTAATCCCGTTCCTTCCAATACAATGCCTTTGTAGCCCTGCGCTATGAAGAACTCGAGTATTGCAGGGTCAGCACCGGGATAGAATTTTATGAGACAGCATTTCTCCTCAAATTTGTCTCTCAGCTCTAATTCGTTCTCGCCGCGCTTATTATAACCAGAGAAGAACTCAAGCTTTATTTTTTCTACACTGCTCGCATCATAATACACCTTTCCTATTGGAACGTCGTTTACCGATTGAAAAGCGTCACGTGCAGAGGTATGCATCTTCCTCACTTTCGTGCCACGATGAATGAACGAGAAATCGTCAGAGGTGCTACCATGCATTACAACCACGACTTCCGCAAGGTCGCTGCATGCAACTTTCGCTGCGCATATCGCGTTCATTGCCGCATCGCTGGAAGGGCGGTCTGAACTACGCTGCGAACCAACGAGAACGACAGGCACGGGAGTTTGCAGCATGAACGAGAGTGCGGCGGCGGTATAGCCCATCGTATCAGTCCCATGCGTGACAATTATACCTTCCGCACCGTTTTTTATCTCGTTATAGACCTCTGCTGCGAGCTTACGCCAGTATTCGGCACGCATATTCTCGCTAAGTATGCTGTAAACTACTTTTCCGCGGATGTTCGCTATTTCGCCCAATTCCGGGATTGCCTCAAGTATATCTTCAGTGGAGAATTGAGGCGAAACCGCACCAGTTCTGTAATCCACTTTAGAAGCAATTGTGCCGCCGGTGGAGAGAATAGACAAGATAGGTAAACCTTCTTTTACTTTTCCTATTTGCTTGCCTTCCGTTACCCCTTCTTTTAATACTTCAGCCCTGCTTATAACCTCTATCTCTGCATTTTCCGGCCGTATGCCAATATTGTAGCCACTATCGAGTTTTATAGCAATATTTCTTGACGCCGTTGGCATTACAATGCCTTCATAAACGACAACGCCACTATCGGTTTCCTTCTTTATCCTTATGCGGTCGCCTTCACCAAAGCCGAGTTTTTGCATAAAAATAATATCTCAGATGAAAAAATAAAAAGGCTTATATATCCAACTTCAAAACTATTTTTTGAGGCATGAAGAATAAGAAGATAGGGGAAATAAAATGAGCGGGCAAAAATCTGATGCGAATGTAAAAGGGGACAAAATCAATGTCTTCAAAATAGGAGATATGTGGTGCTTCAAATATTTCTTCGGTGACCGTGAAATCTTTATGGGTTTATCGGACTACTACAATCGAACGAAATACAGATTTGAGCTTAAAGACGTTGGCGAGAGGAATAAAGTGATGAAGTATCTTGAGGAGAAGGGATTTGAAACCGTCACAATTGAGGATACATCTGAATATACCGTGAAGATAGACCGGTTTAAGAAGTATGCACCCATTCTAAAGAATTCGATTGATTCCACTGAAGGGGAAAAGGAGAGGGTATTTATAATGAAGGATTTGGTGTCTGTGGAGGAAGCGATAGCGACGGGAGCGGAGAAGAGTTCTGAAAAAACGTCTACTACTTGAAAAGCAAAGAAGGTATCGTATCTAATTCACACCTAATCTCGAATAACCCATTTTCTTCTTTAACATCTGATTTTCCTATGATGTTAAACCTACCCCTTCCGAATCACAAAAACCTCTCCTTCCTTTGTTTCCTCTTTCTCCATCCCAAATTCAACATCCAAAAACTTCTTCGTCACGTACACGTTCGTTTCGAGATGCTTTGTCACTTCTCTAACCTTTATCTCCGATTTCTCATCTGCAAGCGCGATATAAGGAATAAGCTGGTCGGCTAAGTGGGCATCAACAGTCGAAGCAGATTCCAATTCTTTTATGACGTTTCTCGCGGCTTCTTCACCAACGAGCTCCGCCCTTTTTCCTCGTTCTCCCAATGAGCTACCACTCTTGTATCCACGCCAGAGCGTTATGCCACTGCCCGTCGTCCTCTTACCTCCATTCTCTATCTCTGTTTTTATCTTGGTATCGTACCCCACTTTATCCAATATCCTTTCTGCAGCTTTCGCCTGTCTTTCTACCACATGCGCTGGAAGACCGCAGGAATGGGAAACACCTTTTACGATTCCACCCTCTTCTCTTTCTCTATCCATAAAAACAATTCCTTTCAAGTAAGCCCTTACAGGGCTTGCGGGTAAACCCTTACAGGGTTTTCGGGGTGGTAGGGGCGGAGCCCCACAATGCGAAGGAGTTATTATCACTTCCACTAACCCACCACCCTTTGGGTAATAGCCCCTTCTCTTCACGACTATTTCCACATCACAGCCCATCTCGCGAATGGCTTTGAGAAACACATTAGTGTAAAAATCAATCGGTGGAGACCATTTTACGTCTGTTCCACCTTTTATTATTACTTTCGTTTGTTCATCCGCAAAAAGCGCAACTGGAATAAGGCATTGCAATAGTAACGTTATACTTCCCGCAGTGCCGATGTCTATTTCTCCTTCAAATCCTTTTAGCGCCGCAGGTGCGAATTTTAACCGCGTAGAACGCAGCTCCAGCCCTTCTGTTCTACCACCGGACAGTTTCTCTATCGCTTTCACCGCATGCAAATGCTGTGCGGCAAGCCCGGGCTTTGGTCTGTTCGCCCTTATGTTTTTTATTTCTACTTCTTTTCCCGTTATAGCCGCAAGTGCGATTGCAGTCCTTATTATCTGCCCGCCACCTTCACCAAATGAGCCGTCTATCTCAATCATAAACTTTCTTTCTTTTTCAAAGAAAGAACCTTTACTAAGAAAGAAAATCCTTTTCCTTCGGATCTTTACAAAGAAGGTTTGGTGGTAACCTCACAACCATCCTTTTTCACGATTACCGTATGCTCTGCCTGCGAAATTAACCCCTTCTCTTCTTCTCTCAACACTGGATACTCTCTTAATGCACCAGTGTTTTTCAATGTTCTGAGTGCTAAATCAAGCCGCTCTCTTGGCAGCCATCGCTTGGCGAACGGCAACCCCTGATATTTCTTTATTTCCTCCAACAGCTTTTTTGCCTCTCTCAACCTAACCGGCTTCGCTTTTGTCAGGCTGTATATCTCAGGATTACCGCTTTCTACTACTTTCCCCGTACCGTCAGTTGCAAACGGCTCTATCGCAACAACGTCGTTCTCCTTTAAAATCACTCCATGCTCATACCTTACATTAGGAATTGTAGGTGGAGCATGTGAATTGTATCTTATGAGACCATGTCCAGAGAGATTAACCACGGGTTTATATCCATGCTCTCTTATGGTATTCTCGATTACTTCTCCTATCTCCACGGTGCTTACGCCATCACGAATTATCTTTATCGCTTCGTTTAACGCCGCTTCTGATGCTCTCACCAGCGCATCGCTATCGCCACTTAAATCCACTGTCACTGCACTATCTCCAATATAACCGTCTATATGAACGCCGATGTCTATCTTCACGATGTCCTTACCAAAAACGGTCTTGTCGGCTATCGAAGGAGTAGCATGTGCCGCTTCCTCGTTCCTCGATATATTACAGGGGAATGCAGGTTCCCCGCCCTTTTCCCTTATCCCGGTCTCGACGAATTCCGCAACTTCTAATAACAAATTTCCTTCCTTTACCTTTCCTATTGCTTCTTCTCTTATCTCTGCGAGAATCCTTCCTGCACTCCTATAATTATCTAATACGCTTTCTATATCCTCTTCCATTTTTATTACTCCAATCGTTCTTATTTCTTCTTTTATTTTTCTTATCTTTTCTCTACTCTCCACTCAAACTTAAAGGTTACCACGCCAACGTTCATCCCACTTCTATTTCTCTCCTCACTTCATTCTCCATGTCCATGCCTTCAAATACCGAAAGCCGCTTCAGATACCAAGAACAAGGCGCTTTCTTCTCTCCCAATTCCGATTCCGCAAGATTTACCGTTATCACCGTAAAATCCAAATCCTTTTCACCTCCTCTTCCTCCCCTTTTTACCCACATATCAAAGCTCTCGTATCGTTTAGATGAGATGAAACGCATAAAATAATGCTTGTAGTTATGAAGTTCCCACTCTTCTACTTCTATGCCCAGTCGAGAGAACTCCGCGGGATGTGTTAAATGAAGTTCCTCTGGATATACCATCGGCTTATAATTTATCCTCGTCTTGAGAAAACCGCCAGTGTCCCTCGCTACTACCTCATATTTTTTCGCAATGCCCTCGTGCACGATAAGCGCGGAATAAAAAGGTTTATTGTCTGCCGAGCCTCTAAAATTCGATACTACGTCAAAAGGTATCGTTTCTCTTGCTATGAGTCCCGTTTCAGTAAATATTTTATGAAGTGTATCAGGGCTTTCCCCGACTCGTATTTCTATTACCCCCCCTATCGTATATAGAGGACGAAGAGAAGAGCCGTAGTTCTTCAATTCTTTTACTCTTACACTACATTTCACATCTTGCATTGCCTCAACGCCTCTTCCTTTATCTTCTTAGCCCGCTTAGTTCCAACGCCGGGCACTCTTTCCAACAGCACCAGGTCGGCTTTTGCTACCTCTACTGGATTCCTGAACCCTGCTGAATACAATCCGCGTGCTATCACCCTTCCAACGCCTCTTATAGCTACCAATCCGAGCAAATCCGTTTTAACGCCATACCTAATCCTATCCTTTAACCCGCTCAGTCTCGCATACATGTTCTCATCCCGAAGATGCTCAGCCATCCTCGACCCCGCATAAGCTATCCATTCCAGAACGTATATATTATTGTGAATCTCACCCGGATATGTTCCAAACCGCTCCTTCAGCTCCGGATACGTGAGCTCGTCTATCCATGCATGTGCAACGATAGCATTACCCAATGCACGTGCGCAACAATACACCCATTCGAGGTTATCACTAAGGCTGCTGCTTGCTATTTCCATCGCATCCTTCACGTTCAGCGGAACAATTTCATCACATTTAGATAAAAGAAGCAAGAGGTCAAAATCCGATATTCGCCCTCTCTTATCCATATCGCTTAAAACTTTTATCCCCTCTTTCAGTTCCAGTGCCGAGTGCGTGGATAGATACAGCCTTGAAGAAAGAGTGCCGAATTTTGTAGCCCTTATTTTATCACCGTCCAGCTCTATAAACCCATCTATTGATAGTTTCACCAGTATGTCGTCCATCTCTTCTTTCACGAGTTCCATTTCTTCACTATTTTGATGCGCATAGAAGGTGCTGTCAAGAAATTCGAGTATTCGGTCCATACGATGCGCACCACCGACAATGGTTGCAAGAATCTGATCAGTCATTGTCTCTCCCGAAAACTGCGATTCTATCCGTTCTAATTCGCCATGTATATAAAAACGCTCTATCTCCTCGAACTCCGCTTCACTTTTCGCCACGATTATCCCCGTTCCATACGCATCGTGTTCCGGTCTTCCTGCACGACCAAATACCTGCTTTACCCAGAATACGGGCATCGGCTCAACCCCCCTTCCAACCGTGAAGAACTTATAATTCCGGATTAAAACCATTTTTGCAGGCAAAGAGACCCCCATTGCTAAAGTGGGCGTGCAGCATATCACCTTCAATATCCTGTCTCTGAAGCTGTCTTCTATCGCTCTTCTCTGCTCCGGGTGCAGCCACGAGTTATGATAGGCGACGCCGCATCTAACCATCTCCGTAAGGTCGTCCACACCAATGTCCACGCGTTCTGCGAGCTCGTTCAACTCTTCCTTCGCCATTTTCAACCGTGCTGCGATTTTTCGCGAAAAAGATGCCGAACCTCTTTTCGTATTTACAAAAACAAGAACTTGCGAACCTTCTTTTACCTCCTCTACCACTCGCTCTATTATCTCCCTGTCGTCCTTTGCCAGAAATACCTCTTCTTTTAGGGGAACAGGTCGCCATTCGGATTTTATTACGGATGCATGCAGCCATTCTCCAAACTCCTCTACGTTTGATATAGTCGCAGATAAAGCGATGACCCTCGCCGAGGGATTAAAACTCATGAACCTTGCCATTGCGCCTTCTAACCTCGGACCTCTTTTCTCATCTCCTATTACATGCGCCTCATCCACAACCACAACAGAAATCTTTCTTAACCAGGAAGGCTTTAACCTCGTGAGCGAATCCAGCTTTTCCAGCGTGAGAAGTATGATGTCGTATCTTTCAAGATACCTGGAAGAGCTTTCATAATCGCCGGTTGATATGCCAACCTTTGCAACAGAGCTGTATTTATCCTTAAAATTCTGATATTTCTCGTATGCCAGCGCATTCAGAGGTACGACATAAAGGCATTTCCCAGAATCCCGCAAAATCGATTTTAACATCACCAATTCTGCTAACAGCGTTTTTCCACTTGCCGTAGGCGATGCTATAACGAAATTTTTGTCATTGTCGAGCAAGCCTGCCATTATCGCTTCTTCCTGCGGTGGATACAACTCTAAGTCGCTATCGCCGACAATATACTCCAGTTCGGTTCCCATGTTTAAGTCGGATAACTTCATTTTCGGAATCAATCAATAAATATATATTACTTCAATCCTTCCTAAAAAGAAAAGTTTATTTGTGAGAATCTCTGTAATCTTCTGGTTATAAAACGAAAAATGGCAAGGAAGCAGAAAAGAAAGAAGGGACGAATAACAAAATCCGCAGGTAGGTTTGGCGTGCGATACGGGCGAAGAATAAGAAAAGCAGTTGCAACGATAGAAGAGCGGACAAAAGCATTGCATAACTGCCCAAAATGTGAAAGGAAGTCTGTGTCAAGAATAGGCACGGGGATATGGAAATGTGCAAAATGCGGCTACACTTTCACCGGCGGGACATATATCCCTCAGACGTCATTGGGGATAGCAGCACAGAGGGCAATTAAGCGGCTGGCAGAAAGAGGTGCGGAAATAGACATGGGAATAGAGGAAGATACGGAAGTAGAAGGTGTGGTAGAGGAGTGAGGTGAATAGGCAAAGTATGGGATACTATTGCTTGAGGTGTAAAAGGTATGTGGAAATAAACATCCCTGGATATCAGGGTGTAAGATGTCCATACTGTGGATACAGAGCACTGCGAAAAGGAAGACCGGAAGTGGTAGTGAAAACTGTAAAAGCAGAATGAAAGAAATTTTGGATCAAACCTTTTTTAAAGGTTTGTTGATCGAACTTTCCTAAAGTTCGAAATGAAAATCGAAGCGGAATTTGAGCTCGAAGACGAGGAAGAAATAGTAAAAACAGTATATGTGTCCATAAAAGAGGAAAGAGATATAGAAAAAGATAAAAGACGCTCCTTTGTTGACATCGCCCTTAAAGGGAATATATTAAGCGTGTGTATATGCGGTGATGATATAATAAGAGTGAGGGCAGCGGCGAATACATGGCTTCGATTGTTAAAAATAGCAGAAGAAATGGTGCACGTGGTGAGAGAATGCGATATTCATCGTTTATGAGTGGGATACCGGCATTGGTGTTTCTATTGCTTGTTATCCTCATCCTTTTGGGCATATTATGGCTGATAGTTAAACTCTTACCTTACATCATCATAGCAATTGTAATTTTGATTTTAATCCTTGTGTTAATCTATTTTCTGTGGAGGATTTTCAGTTAGGTAAAGGTAAATGGTATTTGTTTACCGCCGAGAACGCGGAGAGCGCTGAGATGACAAAGAAAGAAAGATTGAACCGGATCACGGAGAGCATTATCTGTGCCGCTATCGAGGTACATCTTAATCTGGGCATGGCCTGCTGGCATTCGCTGGGTGGTGAATGATTTTCCGGACTCTACGCGTTCTCTGCGGGCTCAGCGGTAAGCAAGTAATAAAATTCTCATTCATACCTCACCGCTTCCACGGGACTCATCTTTGACGCCTTTCTCGCCGGGTACAACCCCGACAGAACTCCTACAATCATCGCAACCGCTACTCCACCGAGCAAAACTTCTGGTTTCACAATCGCTGCAATTTCCACGTCAAGTGCAGTCTGCATTCCGAAACTTATAGCGTGCGCGCCAATAACACCGAAGATACAACCAAAAACGCCTCCTATTGCGCTCACCACACCTACTTCGAGCAGAAAAAGAGAAAGAATATTCCTGTTTTTTGCTCCTATCGCTTTCATCACGCCTATCTCATGCGTCCGCTCCATCACGGACATTAGCATCGTGTTCATTATGACTAGAGAAGCAACGATAAGCGATATAGAACCAATGATGATTAAAACAGCTTGCAGTATCCCGAAAACGGATTCTAAATCCTCTATCGCACTGCCCATCGTCATTGCAGACGTAAAATCATCCAGTTTGTGATTATCATCTATGCGTTCCTCTATTTCTGCCGCTATCTCCTCCGCGTCCTCTATGTCTCGCACCCTGACGAAGATGACTGAAATATCATCGTTATCAAGAATAGTCACCGCATCCCGTGCCGTCACGTATATCTGTGAATCAATATCAGTGAATCCACCCTGCTCTTCCAATATCCCGACAACTCTGAATTTGCTCCCGTTTATCGTGAGCCGGTCATTAACGCCGAGCTCATCACTAAAATAATCATACGCGATGCTGTACCCGATTTCACATGTCTTGTGGTCGTTATCTCGCAACTCGCGTCCCGTTGTTCCTCTCCCGGCGTCACCTCCTTCTTCCAGCTTCACCGTCTCGCCAAAGACCGCTCCGATATCTCGGGGTTCAATACCAACGACCTCCACCCTGAACGTCTCACCCCTGTATTCCACGTCTTCCATCGTGCCTCTCATCGCAACAGCGTCTTTTACGCCGCCTATCCTATTCACAGCTTCCAGGTCACGGTCGGTAAAGCTGCCAAATTCACCAAAGCTGCCAAATTCCATCGCCCCTGGCGTTACCATAATAACATCCACCATCTCAACGAGTTGTCCCGTTATTGACTCCTGCATACCGTAGCCAATGGACATCAATGCGATTACCGCACCTATGCCCACCGTAATACCCAGTATCGTCAATGCTAAACGAGTTTTTCGCTCCTTCATGTTCCGGTACACCAGTAGGAATGCATCCTTCATTATCCATACCTCACCGCTTCAACAGGACTCATCTTTGACGCCTTCCTCGCCGGATAGAACCCTGATAGAACGCCCACAATCATTGCAACTGCTATACCGCCGAGGAATACCCCCGGTTTTGGAATCGCTGCAATTTCTATTCCAGATGCCATCTCCACTACGAAGCTTATGAGTATAGCCATACCCCAACCAAGTCCGCAGCCAGCTACACCGCCCAACAAGCTCACCACACTCGTTTCGAGCAGAAAAAGAGAAAGAACATCCCTGTTTTTCGCGCCTATCGCTTTCATCACGCCGATTTCATGCGTTCGCTCCATTACAGACATCAACATCGTGTTCATTATGCCAATGGATGCGACAACGAGTGCAATTGCCGCTATACACACCAGGACGACGCGTATAATATTAAAAACGGTTCCTATTTGTTCGAGCGCGCTTCCCATCGTCATTGCGTTTGCGAAATCATCAAGACCATGATTATCATTTATCGTCTCCTCGATCTCCTCTGCTATCTCCTCTGCTTCATCTATGTCATAGACCCTCACCATGATGTATTTTATCTCCTCGGTTTGCAGAACGTCCTGTGAAATACGCAAAGTGAGAAAAATATGCGGATCAACATCAGCGGCATACAGCGTACTTGCCTTTTCAAAAATGCCAACCACAATGAATTTATCTCCATTTATTATCAGCTTATCGTTGACGTGTATGACTTCATCGAAGAAGTCGTTGGCTACCCGGTCTCCAATGACGCACCCCTTATAATCATTTTCCCTTAGCCATCTACCTTCCTTGAGCCCGACAGGCTCCACATAGAAGCCCCCCAGCTCTTTGGTATCACCGCCGAGGACAAAAATGGGCAATCGTTTGTTCCGATATTCCACTTCTGCGGCGCCGTACACCATTGCCGAGATATCTTTTATTCCCCATATCCGCTGCAAGTCGTTCACGTCTCTATCGGTAAAACCCCCTTTTTCCACATATCCACCGTGACCACTTATTTCTCCGGGTATCACCGATATCATATCTGCCATCTTCGTCAGTTCCCCTGTTATCGCCTCTTCCATACCATAGCCAACGCTCATCAAAGAAACAATCGCCGCTATGCCCACGGCAATACCCAGCACGGTAAGTATCGAGCGACCTTTTCTCTCCTTTATGCTCCGGTACGCCATAAGAAACTCATCTCTCATCTCTTAATCAAGCACCTTTCCGTCTCGCATCCTCTTTGTTCTACCTGCACGGGCGGCAATCTCTGCATCGTGCGTCACCACGATTATCGTCCTTCCCTCACGATTCAACCCTTCTAAGAGGTCCATTATTGCATTTCCCGCTTCGGTATCCACGTTTCCTGTTGGCTCATCGCCAATGATAATTTCCGGGTCATTAGAAAGCGCGCGTGCAATAGCCATCCGCTGCTGCTCACCACCGCTCAACTCCGAAGGTTTATGATCTACGCGGTCTCCAAGCCCGACCTTTGCAAGCAACTCCTCTGCTCTCTTCAACCTCGTTTCTCGTCCTACACCCGCGAAGAACATGGGGAGTGCAACGTTTTCTAACGCATTTAACGTATGTATGAGATTAAACTGCTGGAATATGAATCCTATTTTCTCCCTTCTTATCTCTGCAAGTTTGTTTTCGCTTAGCTTACCTGTATCTATATCATCTATGAAGACCGCACCGCTTGTTGGTTTATCCAGACAGCCTATCATATTAAGAAGTGTGGACTTGCCCGAGCCCGATGGTCCTGCTATGGCAATGAACTCACCGTCCTGTATCTCTAAATTCACATCTCGCAGTGCTTGAACCTCCACCTCTCCCATCCGGTAAACCTTCGTCAGATTTTCAGTGCGAATCATTTATTATTCTTAGCCTTTTACCTTCCTCCCCTTTCGCTTTACCGCAACCCGCACCAACACGGCGACAAAGAAGATAATTCCAAGCAGTGCAACAAAGAGCAAAGGGCTCGGTAGCCCACTCTTCTGCGGTTCTTTTACTTCTATATGCACCTCGTAACCCTGAGTTTCATATCTCCTGTCAGTGTCCACATCTCTAAATAGCAGTTTGAAGGGTATTTCGATGTCTCCCACTCTCAAATTGTCGGTATAGACATCAAAAGAAGCAGAAAAGACGTCCCCTACTTCCATGTCCCCGATAAAATATTCCGAAGGTAATATTCTGAGTCCTTCTATCGCTGGCACCACGGATACCGCTTTAATATCCTTCGTCATTCCATTAGCGACGTCAAAATCTATCTTTGCAACCTCACCTTTGAAAACAGATTCAGGCGCATTCACCAGGATAAGCTTCACATCTGAGCTATTCTTTACCAATACAGACGATTTAAGGTCGTTGTAATGCAAATTATCACCGTTCTTGTATGTAACCTCAAAAGAGAACTCTATATTTCCTATTTCGTTAGAAGTCAAACTATTCTTTAAAGTTTGAGTTTGAAGCGTGAAATTCACCGGCTCTTTTTCATACGCCGCTAAATCACCTATGAATATTCGCTCTGGCGTGAATTCCAACCCATCGCTTTTTGATTTCACGAGCACGTTCACACCACTCACCTTATTTGGTCTGTTATTCGCCACCACTATCTCCATCTGCTTTGACTCGCTGAGCGAAATCTCCGAAGGGATGTCCTTCTCAAGTATTTCCACTTCACTGCTGTCCACTTTCACACGGACAGGAAACCGCACATTTTCGCCATTATCCACTTCTATGTACACTTCAAGGATATAAGGGCGGTCGCTGGCATAGGTAGCGGCTTTTATTGGTATAGGGATTGTTATGCTTTCGCCAGGTCCTAAAGCACCAACGTTGTAGTATTCAGAGCGTTGAAAACCTTCTTCCAGCCATTCTATGTCTCTACTTCTGCTACTCAGCCGTATGGTTTCTATTTCTGCACTTATCGTTGATGTTGTCTCAGTAGAGGATGTATAACTCGTAGTCGTAGTACTCGTTGTCTCAGTCTCTGATGATTTGGTGTCCATATTTTTTATGGTTAGCGTAATAGTGCCGGTGTCGCCGGGCATCAAGACTTCGGGCTCCACTGTGTAATTTGTAATCATAACAGCAGGACCCTCGGCTGCGGAGGCTGTAGCTGTCACAAGGAGTAATAAAGAGACAGCAGTAAACAGCGTTGCAATGAAAACTTTCATTTCTTTCATCTATCTATATCTCTTCTTTTATTTTGCAGTGCTCCAACTATAATATATAATTTTTAAGCACATAAATAAGTTTCGTTCGTATCAGAAGGCTCAACATTCTTTATTAAAATTGAAATGCCGTACTTAGCCCTTCTTACTGTTTTTCTCCTCTCTACTTCTTACGTTTACTTTTACACGCTTCTTAAGAACCGGAACTAACCGTTTTATTTCTATCTCTCCATTCTTCTCCATCTTATATTCGTTAATAGGCATGTTTGGTGATTTTCCATTCACTTCATATACATAAAAACCACCTTCATTGTCTATTGATGCAATGAACTCTTTATCCCCTATTTTCTTTATCCCTACTCCTGCAACATCCTTTAACGCCTCCAATATGCTTGCTCCTTTCTGAACTTCTATCTCATAATCCTCGCTAAAAGCCTCCATCGCTTCATACAGCTTCTCCTTATTCACCATTAATACATGCGTCTTACCGAATTTTTTTATTTTCACCAGCTCCGCATCCTCTAAAATTCTTACGTGCTTCGCTGCAACAGGCACTGAGATACCTACTGCTTTTGCCAACCCTGATATATGATAAATGCCCTGCATCGAAAGCTTCAACATCTTCAACCTCGTTTTACTGCTCAATGCTTTGAATATATTTCCTTTCATCTCCGTTTACCATCCCTTATTCATCCAAATTTAATACGATACAACTCTTCTCCCAACCACCTTATATAACTCCTACCTTTTTCCCCTTCTTCTAACTTCTCCCCCCACTCTTTTGGAATTGTCCCCTCGCCGTAATAAGCACCGCTTATCGCTCCCGTCATCGCTCCTATGGTGTCTGTATCGCCACCCAAACTCACCGCATAGACAACGCAGTCCTTAAAATTGTCGAAGCGAAGAAAAGAGTAAATAGCGGTAGGCACGGAGTTAAAAGCCGCTTCTCCGTTACCCAATTCCGAGATTATCTCCTTTTTATTCGCTTCTTTATTCAAAAGCGCTTCTATCTTCCTTATCTTTTCCTTATACACTTCATTTTTAACAAACTCTTTCAGTTCGAGCAGCATACCTTCTTTTTGTCCACGCACCGCTAAAGCGATGGAGAAAGCCTGCAAAGCCGCACCTTCTTTGCCAAGCACGTGAGAATGTGTGATATGGCTTGATTTATAAGCTATTTCCCTCAACACATCTGCATTATCATAATATAGGATTCCCACAGGGGCGATTCGCATTGCCGCACCATTTCCATACGAACCTTTTCCACCAAACAGTTTTCTCGATGCCTCTTCCCAGCTCTCGCCCTCGCTTATCCTTCTCAATGCCTCCTTAGACCCAGGACCGTATCCTCTTGATGCATCGTAATTCCGGATGAACTTAAGTGCCATATCCGCACCATTGAAGCCTTTATTCTCTATTAAAGATTCCGCAACTCCTATCATCGTCTCCGTATCGTCCGTGTAGCGACCGTAAATCATTTCCCACCCTTTTTCATCGCTATACACCGAACTTACCCGCTCCATGCTATACCCCTCAACAGGAGCGCCTAATGCGTCTCCTACGGCACTGCCTATTAGCGCACCCGTAAATTTAGATTTCCGGTTTACATTCAAAGTCTCTTTCAAAGTTTCTTTATAAATATAGTAGATTAATAAATATTCAATGACCACAAAGTCAAGCTATGATAAAAATAAGGTGATATTATTGGTATACGATGGTCTCGGGGACCGTCCATCCATGAATGGAAAGACGCCCTTACAGGCTGCTAATACGCCTTGCATGGATGAAATAAGCGATGCGGGAATAAATGGGTTGATGGACGTAATATCACCGGGAATAGTGCCAGGAAGCGATACGGCACATCTTTCAATCCTTGGTTACGACCCTTACAAGTATTATCCGGGCAGGGGCGTGTTTGAAGCGCTTGGTGCTGATATGGAATTGGATAAGGGAGATGTTGCATTCAGGGCTAATTTCGCTACCGTGGATGAAAAAATGAAGGTCATAGATAGAAGAGCAGGTAGAAAAGGTAGTAAAGAACTGGCAGAAACGCTAAACGGGCTTGAAATAGAAGGCATTAAGATATTTCTGAAAAATACCACAGAGCATAGATGTGCAGTGGTAATGAAAGGTGAAAATCTGTCTAAATACGTCTCAGATGTGGACACGCATGCGGAAGGGGGCATTGTAAAAGAATGCAAACCGCTTAAAGAAGGCGAGGATGAGAGGATGACCGCAACCATCGCAAATGAATTTGTCAGGACGAGTTATGAGCTACTAAATGAGCATCCTGTAAATGATGAAAGGAGACGGAGAGGGGAATCACCTGCGAATATAATTTTGCTGAGAGGTGCGGGCAGCTATGAGAAAGTGCTTTCGATGAAAGTACGATTCGGATTTAGCGCTGCCTGTGTAGCAGGTGCTTCGCTTTATAAAGGCGTTGCGAAATACCTTGGTATGGCTGTTATTCCGGTCGAAGGTGCGACAGGCAAGGCTGATACGAACTTGAATAATAAGGCAGAAGCCACTTTGCATGCATTGGAGGAGCACGATTTCGTTTTTGTTCATGTGAAGGGTACTGATAACAATGGACATGATGGCGACTTCGAGGGGAAGAAAGAAATGATTTCGAGGATAGATAAAGAGCTTGTAGCACGGATAAAAGATGCTGATGCCTATATTGCCATTACTGCTGACCATAGCACGCCCGTATCAATAAAGAGACATAGCAGTGACCCTGTTCCCGTGGTTATAAAAGGTGAGGGGGTCAGAAAGGACGAGGTAAATAAATTCGATGAGTTTTCTGTTGCTTCCGGCGGGTTGGGCAGGATAAGAGGTATTGATTTGGTGCCGATATTGTCGGATTTTATGGGTTATTATACGATGTACGGGACGTGAAAATTTTTTCTAAATAGAGACTCAAGACAATTCCCTCATCGCCGCTTCTAAAATAATCCCAATTTTTTCTCACGTCCCAAAATCCCAGGACCCCAGATATTTTCTCTGCTCTTCCGTCAGTTCTTCTATCTCCACGCCCATTGACTTTAGCTTTAACAAAGCCACTTCCTCGTCTATCGCCTTCGGCACTGGATATACCTCTTTACGCAGGTTTTCGTAATTCTCTACAATATACCTCACGCACAATGCCTGGTTTGCGAAGCTCATGTCCATAACCTCCGGAGGGTGCCCGTATGCAGCGGTGAGATTCACAATTCTGCCTTCAGAAAGTAAATATAGATTTCTGCCATCTCTCATCCTGTATTCAACCACATTTTCTTTTATCGCCTTTTTCTCCACCGCCATCCCTTCCAGGTCGTTTATGTTTATCTCGACATTAAAATGGCCTGTATTGGCGAGAATTGCACCTTCTTTCATCAACTCGATATGCTCGCCCCTTATAACAGAAATATCACCGGTAGCAGTGATAAAGAGGTCGCCAATTTTCGCCGCTTCCCGCATCGGCATCACCCGGTATCCATCCATAACCGCCTCCAGTGCTTTCCTCGGGTTTGTTTCCACGACTATCACGTTCGAGCCAAGCCCTCTTGCTCTTAACGCCACTCCTCGTCCACACCAGCCATAGCCTGCTACCACCACGACTCTGCCAGCGAGAAGAAGATTCGTTGCATTCATTATCCCGTGTATGGTTGATTGCCCCGTGCCATATCGGTTATCAAACATCATCTTCGTCTCTGCATCGTTAACCGATATAACTGGGAAGCCCAACTTGTTTTCTTTCGCTCTTGCGTGATGCCTTATAACGCCCGTAGTTGTCTCCTCAGATGCACCCTTTACGGTTTTCATCAGCTCTTCACGCTTTGTATGAACCATTGTAATAGCATCGCCGCCGTCATCAAGTAACACCGCAGGTTCTATCCCAAGTGCTTTGTCCATACACTCATAATACTCCTCCTCGTTCTCACCCCTGAATGCGTATGTTCTTATTCCAGACGAAGCCAAGGCGGCAGCTATGTCGTCCTGAGTAGAGAGTGGATTGGCGGCAGTAAGCGCAACTTCTGCACCTCCTGCTCTTAGTGTCAGGATAAGATTTGCCGTTTCCACCGTGACATGTAAGCATGCCATTATATTTACGTTTTCCAATGGCTTCTCACGCTCGTATCTCTCTCTTATCATGCTCAAAACAGGCATTCGCCCCTTAACCCACTCTATCCTCTTCTTTCCACCTTCTGCAAGGTTTATATCCTTTACTATATAATCGTTCATCTGACCACCTTCATCTTATATTTGCTGAACCGATGGGTTCTACTATATAAAAACCTTTTTATTTTCTTATAAAGTATAACGAGAAGTAAAGGCGAGTGGGTAAAGGAGAAAAGGGGAAAAGGGAAGAATGATAGTAAAAGAGATAATTAATGAGGTAGTTTTGACGCTTGCAGAAGCTAAAGAAATATTAAATGCTCTGAGGACAAGTGGGGAAGCAAAGAAAAAGGAAGAGGGGAAGGGAGAGGAGTATGAGGAGGAGATAAGGTATGAGAGAAGAAAAGCCTTTGAGCATACAACAAAGTTTGCTAAACTTGGAGCGAAAGAGTCGAGGGCTCTTATAAACGAGCTTTTAGGATTGGCAAAAATGAAAGAGGAGATAGCGGTAAGGATTGTTGACTTGATGCCGGGGAGCAAAAATGAGGTGCGGGCAATATATGCGAAGGAACGATTTACACTTACAGAAGAGAACATAGAAAAAATACTCGATTGCGTTGCAAAGTATGAATGATTGAAGTAGAGGTTGAGCATATTGGGGGGGAAGAAGGGATGAGAGAGTATGAAAAGAGGGGTAGGATAGAGAAGGGAAGGGATGGTGGAAGGGAAAAGAAACGAGAGACGCATGCTCAAGTTCTCGATTACTTACCCTACGGGCATCCTGATGACTCTCGACCGGTATATCAGAAGAAGCCACTTGTTCATGCTATTGGCGAGGATAAGTTCATTTTAATGGAGCTTTCACCAAAGAAGGATAAAATTCCTGCGGCGTACGACCGGGTATATATTGGAGAAGGGGAGCGGGAAGTAATAGACCATGTAACCAAGAGGTTGAAATATAAGGAATTAACGCCGACTGCGAAGATAGAACTGCCTCATGTATTAGAGCGAATAGTAAAAGAGGATGAGAAAAGGTTCATACATGCATTCAACGAAGCAAAGCCTATCACCACGAGATTAAATACTCTTGATTTGCTGCCCGGGATAGGGAAGAAACTGATGTGGGCGATATTGGAAGAGAGGAAGAAAGAACCGTTTTCCGACTTTGAAGACCTCACAAAAAGAGTTAAAGGACTTCATCATCCTGAAAAGATAATTGCAAAGCGAATAGAGGAGGAAATAATGGAGGAGAATATGAAATACAAAATTTTTATAGTATAGACTAAACCTTTCCCTTAGAGCGCATTTAGATGTTCTGGAGATGGTTCAAGGTCGGACAAACGAGCCAAAGATATGCGATGTAGGAAGTAAATATTTAAGATATAAGAAAACAAAATAATACACATGCCAGAAATCAATATAGATAAGGCAATTGAAATTGTAAGGGGTTATTTCAGTAAAATGACAGGTGAAGAGGACTTTATCAGCTCGGCTGGTGTTCCACCCATGAATTGGATTGGATTTGATGTAATTGAGGCTATGGAGAAAGAGGGGGCCTTTGTAGTAAGGTGCGAAGTGAAAGAAGAATTGTTTTCTACAAAAAAACGCAGATACATGATTAAAGTAGATGCAAAGGGTGAGCTGAAAGAAGTAAAAAGAGAGAATGAAGGAGAAAATCTTCAGGTTTAAAGAAATCGTCATTGATACTGGACCTCTACTGCTCTACTTAATTGGATTTTATAGTATACGCGATCTCAGGAGGTTTAATTATGATAAAAAGGATTTTATCCTGCTTGTTGCGTTTCTAAAAAAATTCAAAAAAATCTTAGTCACTCCCCAAGTCTTGGCTGAAGCATCAAATTTAGCTAAAAGTAGACTCAAAGAAGAAAAATTCTCCGGATTTATCAATTCTTCGATAGCGCCTTTATCAGGCTTAGGAGAAGAATATATCGAGAAGAACGAAATTTTAAAGAGAACAGAGCTTCCAAAATTTGGAATAACCGATACATCGCTTATTGGTATTACAGAAAGAAAGAAATTGCTTTTAACGGATGACGGTCCTTTATTTTGGTATTGCAATGGAAAAGATGTGCCCGTGATTCACCTGGGTAGGCTAAGATTTCTCTTATAAAATGTTATGCTCTAAAACACCAAATGGATGTCCTGCTCCATCTACAATTATAACATATATTATAGGAGTAAAATAGGAGTAAATAAAGTTTAGAACTCTATAAAAGCTTCTTTTCCTCTATCTCTTCTCTAAGGGATTATTTTGATTAAAGGAAAAATCGTAACTACTCACCCACCACAAATTTATTGCTGATAAGACTTTATATTATCCATCACAATGGTTGTAAATAAAACGTTTCGATTGATGGAGGAACAATGTGATGTATATACCCACCCGTGATGAAATTCGTGCAGCCTA
>JAUVZJ010000013.1 GCA_030602585.1 Candidatus Methanophagales archaeon
CCTGCCTACGATCGTTGGCATCCAGAGAACGTGCCATAGCTTCTTGCCTATTGTGTCCTTCAACTGGTCTGCCTGCTCTCCAGGCTTCGCCCAGCCTGCCGGGAACTCCTTGTTTATGTCCAGCACCATTCTCCTGTCCAGAGCGTCTGCTAAGTCGTCATCACCGGTAAATGCCTTTGTGTAACAGTCAGACACCAATCCCGGCTTCGTCTCCACCATGTGCTCCTGAATGGTCGCTGCACCAGGCAGCGCGTGGTTCACCACCTCTAAGTAGTGGCTTATGGTGTCAGGTGTGACTTCCTTACCCAATCTCGTCTCCAGCAGTGCATGCGCATCGTCCATTCCCAAGATGATCATTCTCCTCATGTCATCCCAGCACTGTTGCATCGCCGCATTGTTTACCCAGTGCAGGTCGTCATGGTTAACCAGCATGTCTGTGTGGTTCATCATGTAAGGCATCAAGAGTCGCTGTCCTTGTGGCATTCCCACATCGGGGTTGTATGCCGGAGTTTGTGTAACCCGGTCCTGTACGATCTTCTTCGCGTCCTCTATGAACTCTCTCTTCCTCAGTCCTCTCTTCTGGTTTATACCGTCATATACATAGTACGGTGTCTTTGTGCTGTCAGGTGCCTCGATAAATTTCTCGGCCATCGCCTTCATGAAACTATGTTGTACATCTTTATATGGCATTTTTCCTTTTTACCTCCTTATTCCACTCCTCCTTTTGGAGTGTATAACTTCATTCCCTTTACGCCTACGCCTTTGTTTCCCTTTATCTTATCTCTCGCTGTGAACGGCTGGAATCCTCCACATGTTCTGTTCCAGTGTATCTCTGATATTACGTCAGCTACCTCAGGGTCCTCTCCTTCCATCCAGACACCACCCTGTGCGTTCCTGAACATCGTTGTTCTCTTCCTCAGCTCGTCATCAGAGAGTGGCTTTCCCAGTGTTATCTCCTTGTCCATTGCACCACCGACCATGTCCTTCACGTATTTTACGTTGCCTGACTTCTCATCGTATGCCCATCTCCTCAGTGCGTCGAACATGTTACCATTCGGGTCTAACCTCAATGAATGCCCGTGCACCGATCTCCCTCTCAGTCCTGTTCTCGCTGTATCGTATGTCTCGTTGTCCATGTACTCTTTTGTTATCTTCTCTACGTCTCTTTCCCTTCCTTCTACTATCGTTCTTCCTGATAATACACCGACGTCTATCCCTCTATGCCTGTTATACCACATCATCGGTCGAATTCTCGGCGTTGTCGGTGCGAACTGCATAGAATCTGTGAACTGCACGTATCTTATCCTGTCGCCTGCTTTTGCTCCCTCTGTCGGCTCCACCATCTCACGAACAGCGCATTCCGGCTCCTCCATCTCCGCTATTGGCGGATGGATGCTCTTGTATTCTTCTCCAGGCGCGCGGTGTGCAAGCAATCTCACTATGTCTTCCTCTGATATGTCCCTCAACTTCTCTAACTTCTGGCTCTTGTCCATGAATTTCCTTCGGTTTTTACCTATAATACTACTTCCAGGTGTATATTGTGGCATTTTTCTTTTCCTCCTTTTACATCACCTTCTTTGCGCCTTCGGCAACTGCCTTCAGCGGCTCTGCAAACTCAGGTATCGCACCCAGCACTTCTCCATACAGTCCCGACGTCCTCGCAGGTGTGAAATACAGCGTGTCTGCATCTATGCACATCGCAGCGCAGAAGCATGGAATGAACTGCCCCTTCGCATGCCTCGTAACGATATGGTTACCATGGAACACACCAGGTCCTCCGCCTCCATAAATCGAGTGTGAGAAGAACGCACTCGCTACGGATGCTCCCTGTGCTTTTCCATAGTCAACGCCTGGTAGTCCTGTCTCGTGCTCTATCATCTCGTTGAAATACATTACGTTCGATGGGACAGACTGTCCTGCACGCATTGCCGCCGCATTCACCATCACGGCAGCAAGCATTCCTGCGGATGCGTATGCATTCCACATCTGCAAGTCATTCGTGCCATAGACCGTATAACCGGAGCCAAGCTTCGTCTTCGCTTTTATCACGCCATCTGCTTTCGCCTTCTCCACCAGAGAATACGTAACGCTTGCAACCGTCCCGTCCTTTCCGTTTTCCTTTACCATGGTGTACAGCATGTTGTTCGCATTCAGTCCCTCGTATGCAAGGTCTAACAGATGTCCTCGCTCGAAAGGTCCTATCGCATCTCCCATCTCATAGCACGCCGCCTCTTCCAGTATCATACTCAAAGCAGCTCCAGGCATCGCTCTCTTCCTTACCGTTGCCGCTATGTGGTTCACCGGGATATTCCTCAGTGCGAACCCAGGTCCTTCGTTCCTTATCGGCACGTCCACTAACGTCGCCACTACTGTGCCCGTCATGTCCGGGTCCTGGGGATACCCTCCCCATACGCCGCCTTTCACTATGTCCGCATGCCACATGTCCACGTTGCATACGTCCATTACTGCTTGCGTCAGCGCCGCCATTGTGTTTACCCGCGCAGCCGAGTAATCCGCTAAGATTCTCTCCGGTGGCACTTCTACCAATATTCGCTTTCCGCCCATTATTGGATCTACTCTCGCCGCAGCTCCGTCAACCGAGAGCATGTCCTTCATCTCGCTCGCTATCGCACTTGCCTTGCCCACGATGTCCAGGTTCATGGTCTTGCCTCGGATTACCATCTCTTTCCCTGCTATTGCCCCTGTCTTTATCCGCATTTCCAGACCTGCTAAGTTAACCGCTGCTGACCGAGTCACCAGACTGCATATCTTCTTCATCGCAGGGTTTCTCAGAGGGCTGATCGCAGTTATTGGTACGTCTCCAACCAGTTTGTTACCTCTGTCGTCGTATAAATCTACTTTATCTGCTATCTTAGCCATAACTTTTTTTTCCTCCTTTTTTATTTCACCCTTTACGGGTGAATATACCGTTGAAAAATGCTACTTAAAAGCCTTCCGCTTTTTTCCGAGCGTCCAAAATTGAGAAGCCTGTTTTGTGACAATCATAATATTTGCTCATACTAATTAGGACGATTGTGTGAAGAACGTGGAGTAAAAGCCTCCAGTTTCCCATAGATGTGAATGCGGTGAAGATGGGATTTTGCGTTGAGCACTATGCGCTCATCTTCTCCCCTTCCACCAACATTAACTCGCCTTCTTTATTGAGTTCGATTCTTATGCCAGTGAAGCCTGCTTCTGAAAGCACTTCTTCCAACCTCTCCGAACTGAAATACTTCTTCGCATGCGCATGACTTCTTGTCCGGGCAACACCGCCTATCCAGTCAATAATAAATATCTTACCTCCTTCTTTCAGCACACGCCTCGACTCCCTCAACGCTTCTCTGGGATTCGCCGTTTCATGTAACGCCTTTAGCGAAACGACAAAATCGAAGCTGTTATTTGCAAATGTCATTCCCTCCGCAGATTGAACCTCAAACTCGACCTCGACTGACGACGCGTTCATTCTCGCCTTTTCTATGCTCTCTCGTCCCGGGTCAATCCCTGTCACATCACATCCCGTCTCTTCCTTTAAATATATAGCAAGTTTTCCCGTGCCGCACCCAATATCCAGCACTCTTATCTTTGTCTTTCCTTTTTCAGTTTTGATTCCGATTTTTACCCTCTCGCAGAGTTCTTTCACCAGCTCGACTTCATTCTCTAATAAGTCCATAGTAATTATTCAATACTCCTGTGGAGTTATATGGAGTTATAAATACTAAACACCAAAAGTTTTTTAGTGAGATAAATGACGCAAAACGAGATAATTGGTTATCAATTCGCAGAGCGGATAAAATCTGTGCTGATAATCGGCTCTAAGATGCTGATGGTGGTAGAAACGCTGAAGGAAACAGAATTAGAGGGCGCGAAAAAAGCGTTGTTTGCTTTCTTCGACGCTTTGTCCACCGAGACGGGAATAGCATTGAACGTGACTGGAATGCAAGAATTCGTGCTTGTGGAAGAAAAGGTAACGCAGGTAAAGAGAAGTATAGAAGAGAAGGATTATCAGGAGGCGCATGCAAACCTCGGAAGAGCAGTATCACATGCTACAACTGCTTGTGATAGAACCATGAGGGCATTGATGGAAAAGGGGTTGATGTAGTAGTATTTGAAATAGGGATTTATCGTCCAGTTACATGTGATGTTAGAAGTAGAATTCCCTCACATACTCCGGCTTCCTTGTTAACATGTCACGAATACTTACGATTCCTACGAGCACGTCATTTTCAACCACCGGCAGTCTTTTTATCCGCTTCCTTGCTGCGAACTTGCACGCTTCCTCCATAGATGCTTCTGGTTCGATGGTGACCAGAGGAGCGGACATGATTTCTTTTGCTTTTATTTCGCTTGCCCTTCTATTCTTCCGCAGAACCTTTAATGCTATGTCTCGTTCAGTAATTATTCCTGCTGGTTTACCTTCTTTTGTTATCACCACACTCCCTATTCCCAACTCTTCCATATCCCCCGCAATTTTAGTGACCAAAGTTTCTTCATCTTCCGCGATGATTGGCCGGCTCATTATATCCTTAACTTTCATCTTTCTTTTTCACCTCTTTTGCACTTTCTCTATTGGCTATAAAAATAAATAACTACGACTGTCAATCAAAATTCATTCATCCGGGATAAATTCTCTCTACACACGCAGGGTTTCTCGTCAATACATTTCTAACGCTTATAATGCCCACGAGCTCATCATCTTCAATCACAGGCAGCCTTCTTATGCCCTTCTCTGCCAGGAGTTCGCATGCTTTCTCCAGCGGTGCGTATGGATCGATGGTGATCAAAGGTGAAGACATAACTTCTTTTGCTTTTATTTTACTTGCCTTTCTATCCTTCATTATAACTTTTATTGCTATGTCACGGTCAGTGACAATTCCTACGGGTTTGCCCCCCTTTGTTATCACTACGCTCCCTGCTCCCGATACTTCCATGTCCTTTGATAGTTCAGTGACCGGCGTGTCTTCATCCTCAGTGATGACTATGGGTGTCATCACATCCCCCACCTCTAATATTTCCATCGTCATTTTTTCACTATATTATTGAAAATAAGTCTTCATAATTCTTTCGCTTTTTTCACTGTCTCGCCATTCGCAGTTGGAGAACGCAAAACGCCGATAATATCCTCTTTCGCCAGATCGAGTATGCGATGCTTCAAATCCTCAAATTGTAGTTCAACGTCACCTTCCAGTTCGATTTCATCGCTACCTTTAAAAATATCTTCCTTTACCCTTCTCCCTATAATATCGTCCCTTTCAGGCTTCAATCGTATTATCACCGAATCAGGTGGCAGGAATTTCACGTATTCTTCCAGCGCTCCACTTTCTATCCCTTCTATCAATCCATCTGCGTCGCCGTCTGTAATCCCTATCATGCGAATACCAAACCTTTTCAGTATATCGCCGGCAATGCTTGTCGTATCGTCTCCTATGGCTACTGCAACTTCAACATCAATGTCCCTCTCCTCTATCTTCGGAAAAATGTTCTCAACGGTGTAGAAAAAGCATGCTATCTTCTTTCTCTTTCCCTTCCTTGATACTTCATCTATTCCCATCCTTTTCGGTTTCGTCCTCCTGATTACACTTGCCGTTTTTATCATCTCTTTCTCCAGATCTAATGGTGGCAGCTTCTCCAGATTATGTTTTATCAACGTGCCGCCCAAGATTTTTACAAGTTTTCCCTCTTTCGCAACCAGCGTAACACTATTATTTTTGTTTTCGTGCGAGGAGATTCCAATAACAACACCATCCACAACGATTTTCTCACCGGGATGGACACCCCTTATCTCGCGATACACCAAATCCGAATGAACATCTTTTTTGCATCTTGATTCAAGTTTGTGAGGTTCTTTCTCTTCGAACTCACTGAAAACTCCCCTTATCTTTCCATATATATTCTCATCCTCATCCCCGTGCTTCACAAACCATCGAATAATAATCCTGCTGCGGTATTCTAATTGCACAAATGAAAGATTCTCCTTCGCACTACCTCTATCAATAAAATCCCTTAGAATGCCTTCACCAAGCATGAAGCCGCTCTCTTCGGTCTTCGCATGATTCACCAACACGATAAAATCCACTCCACGATCAACAAAATCTTCCACTACTTCTGAGGGTTTCAAATCCTTGCTTATGTCTATTACGTGCCGCATACCCGCGTCTATAACCGCGGTTTTACCCGTTATTCCACCTAAAGCCGCTTCTACTTCAAATCCCGCTTCCTTTAGCGTTTCTACCGCTTCTTCCGCTTCGCCTTCGTCTATTACCTCAGGTCCGTGAATTAGTAATCCTATGGGTTTCATCGCACTTTCTTTTATAAAATAAGAGTTTGAAATATAAATTTAAAAATCCAAAATAATCTCATGGCAGTAAAGAATAAGCCGAACACGAAGGCAAAACCGCTTCTAATGGTCAGCGAGAGCATGCGTAACGCAGACATGTATTACGCCACTCGGTTTCTCGCCGCAGACCCTTTTATTTATCTCTGCTTTCCTCAAGAAGGAAAAGACATTCTCATTGTGTCACAGATGGAGTATGAAAGAGCGAGAAAGGAGTCAGTTGTAAATGGAGTTCGCTCTTCGCTCGATTACGGCTATGACATTAAAACGGAAGAGCTTATTATAAAAATCCTTCAGGAAGAGCACGTAAAAACAATAGAAGTGCCAAAGTATTTTCCTTTATACACAGCCGAGGCGCTGAGGAAGAAAGGCATAGAAGTGGTTCCCGTGGAGGAAGTGATGATGACGAAAGAGCGGGAGATAAAGGATGAACAGGAGATAAATTATATTTGGAAGGCACAAAGAGCATGCGAACACGCAATGGAAATCGCCTTAGAAGTCATAAATAAGTCTTCGGTGAATGACAATCTTCTTATGGAGAACGGTGAAATTTTAACGTCTGAAAAGGTAAAGGCATATATAGAACACGCTTTGATTGATTCCGGATGCACCTGCGATAGCGGAGAGCCAATAGTAGCATGCGGGAAAAGCGCTGCCGACCCTCATTTTACTGGACGCGGTCCTATTTTCGCATACGAACCTATCATCATAGATATTTTCCCACGATTGAAGTTGGAAAGATATTACGCGGATATGACAAGAACCGTCGTTAAAGGAAAGCCGGAAAAGGAGATAGAAGAGATGTATGAAGCGGTAAAGCATGCTCAAGATGCCGCATTAGCTCTTGTACAGGAAGGGGTAACGTGCAAAGAAGTGCATAACCTGGTGTGTGATGTAATCGAAGAAAGAGGTTATGAGACGATAAGAAAAGGGAGTAAGAAAGGACTCGTTCATTTCACCGGGCATGGAGTGGGGTTGGATTTGCATGAGAACCCGAAGGTTGGCGATAATGACTACGAACTACAAAGAGGGAATGTGATTACAATAGAGCCCGGATTGTATGATTCCGAAGCGGGGGGCGTCAGACTGGAGGATATGGTACTCGTGCTGAAGAACGGCTGTGAGAACCTGACGAGGTTTGAGAAGAAGTTGAGCCAAGACTCATGATGCAGGATACATGATACAAGATTAGGGATGCGCCATTCATCTTGCACCTTCAATTATTTTCTCGTGAAAATTAGGGAGCTCTGCCCCATGCCCCCTTTCTTTGGTAAAGCTTTCTTTTCACATTGCTAAAGCAATGGAACGGCGAAGCCGTTCAAAAGAAAGGTTTATTTTGACTTTTGCACTTTTCATTTTTCATTGTAAGCAAGTAAAGACCCGTGTTCATCTATCTCACCCGCTTTTATCCTCGTAGAAGAGATTGCCTTTCCATCTGCTGCTTTTAGATGCTCCACCTTCACTATCTTTATTGGCTTCTTCCCACGCTCTTCTCTGAGCTCGTTTATCTTCAACGCCACATTATACGTTTCTGGCGATATGACAATATAATCAATATCCTCATCTAAGGTGACGCCATATCTGTCATTTAATTCCACCGTTCTTACCTTTACCCCGTATTCCTTATACATATATTGTCTGACGTTCGCTGTCCTGACTTTGTAAGGAAGAACTGCTCTGTTCTTATTGGCTCGTGCCATCATATCTGATGTCACGCCTATGACTATTTCGCCGCCTTCGCTCAACTCGTACACCTTTTTCAATAATTTCTTATGCCCATCGTGCAGCGTGTCAAAAGTGCCACCCATCGCTACTTTCATGTTACATTAAAAATGTTTTTTTGCCATTATATAGCTCACCTTTACAAAAATAACGAATCCTGGCAATCTTTTTAGCACCTTATAAATGCTCTTTCCCGGCAATTGTCAAAAGAAAGTGCTTCTCAAAATTGGAAGCAGTGAAAAAACCGAAAAACAGTTTACTAATGTTGACAAAATAATTTACTATCGTGTTATCTTTTTAGGTAAAAAGGAGGGGACTGCGAAGTCTTTTGATCAAACTTTCTTTAAGTTTGATGGTGCGAATCCATGAGGGGGCTAAAAGGAGAAAGGGAAGGTGGAATAAAAAATGAATAATTACGATGCTTTAAACATTTTGCGTTCATCCCCCCGGATGAAAGTGCCGAGGAGGGGCGCTATAAAAATACCCCCCCCAAAAAAAAAAAATTAGGAGGTGAAAAAAAGAAAAAATGAAAAAAACAAGTAGTAAAAAGATATTATCAACAACGGTGTTTGTAGCGATGTTAGTGATTTCTGTATTTGCGGTGTTTCCAATGACTGCAAGTGCTGCCCCTCAAGAAGAGATACAGCAGAGTATTGAAGATGGACTAGCATGGCTGGCAACTCAGCAAAATCAAACCGATGGAAGCTGGGACGGTGGCGTCGGTGTTAATAGTGATATAGGAGCTACAGGATTAGTATTGCTGAAATTCATAGACTATGCAAAGGAACAGGACATGAATCCAACCGACCCGACCTATGAGTACAGTGACAACGTAACTAAGGGTCTGGAGTTTCTGGACAGCCATCTAACGAATGTCTCAGTTGGTACGGGATATGATGGAAATTCAAATGGGAATATGACATACCTTGACGGTTTGCACAAGACATATGTAACCGGCATAGCTACAATGGCTTATTCAGCAAATCCCGATACACCAGCGTATCTGGTGCAGGACTTGACCGACTGGCTGGTCAATGCACAGTGTAATGATAGTATGTCCACTTACTATGGTGGTTGGTATTACACTGGGTTCACTTGCATTTCTGCTGATAACAGCAATACAGGGTATGCAACTTTGGGTCTTGGATACGCATTGAATTCTGGTGCGACCATTCCAGCCACTACAACCACAGCTCTGAGTTCTTATGTGGACTATATCCAGAACGATCCAGGAGTGACTGATGATGGAATTGAGGATGCCCCCGATGGTGGTTCAGGATATAGTGGCCCAAGTTCTTGGGTAAATAGCTTGAAGACTGGCAATCTGATCTTTGAAGCCGTGCTCTCAGGTGATGCTGTTGATTCACAAAGGATACTCAACGCTACTGATTACATAGATAGGCATTGGGATGACGATGTTGAAGGGTGGAAAGGAAACCTATCAGCACCAACCCCTTATAACACACAATATCAAGCCACCTACACAATTATGAAGGGGCTGGAAGCTATTGGACTGGATGATCTTAACGGTAAGGACTGGTTTGATGAAATATCTACAGCTATAGTAGACGAACAATTGCCTGATGGAAACTGGACTAAAGGTCCTAACTATGTATCGGGAGGAGGATACGCCTACATTGCAACCGATGAGCTTTGTACTGCATGGGCACTGCTAACCTTGGAAAAAATCACTCCACTAATGCCGATGACACCTGGCAAGGTAACTGGCGGAGGTCAAATCAAAGCACCAGTACAGACGGGCGGTAAAAAGGTTGATAAAGCCAGCTTCGGCTTCAACGTGATGTACCAGGAAGGCGATCCAGCACCCAAGGGAGAGCTTGAATACATCGACCACGCTACTAAAATGAACGTTCATGCCCATGATATGACTAGTTTGGTTGTATCTGCTGACAAAACTGAGGCTTGGTTTGAAGGGACTTGCACCATTGATGGAGTCAGCGGATATACCTTTGAGGCATACGTCCAGGATAACGGCGAACCGGGTAAGAATGATGTGTTCGAAATAACATTGAGCACTGGTTATACAGCAGGAGGACAATTGCTTAACGGCAACATCCAGATACACAAAAAACCATAATAGAAGAAATCAAAGCGAATAGAATACCTGAAAATATACGATTGGGAAATGGTATAGGGAAATACCCTATACTTTTTTCTTTTTTGAGAGAAACCAAACTATGGTTTAAACAATCTGAGATGCACGGGAATTTGCCCATCAAACTTTTTAAAAAAAAAGTTTGATCGAAATATTTCGCAGCAAACTTTCTTAAAGTTTGATTCAATAACACAAAATTTACAAGCGAACCAAAGCACCGCAAACAAATGCAATTAACCCGATAACAAGTGCTATTAACGTCTCTTTCCTCATATAGTTATAGTCTATATCCGCACCTTTTCGCAGTTCAAAACACGTGTGCACAAACAGCGCATCCGCTACCATCACAGGGAGCAGATATGCAAAATTAAAGTTGTAAGTGGTATCGCTCAGGAAAAAAGGTATCACACTCATTATAACTGCGAGTGAATAAGCACAAACTGTAATTAACTTCGCTTTCTCCACCCCGTATACCCGTGCAACACTCCTTATGTTCCGTAGAGCATCGCCTTTTACGTCTGCTATGTCCTTCATCACTTCTCTTCCGAAACCTGCAAGAAAAGCAATGGAAGAAAGGATAAGTAGCGCCGTTCCTATTCTTCCCTGTTCTGCGATTAACCCGCCGAAGATAAAAGGAACTGCCATCGTAAATGCGATATAAATATTACTTACTGCGAAGAATTCCTTTATTTTCACGTCGTAAAGAATACCCAGCACAGCTAATATAAGTGCTAAGAGGAATAAGATAGGGGTCTTCAGGAATACTGCAAGGAATACTGCGAATATAATACCGAGTGCAGTGGCGACGCAAGCAATCAGTAACGCCTCCTCTTTTCTTATCTCTCCTCTCACCAGCGGTCTATCCATCCTCCGGTTAGCAATGTCTGATTCCAGGTCACAATAATCGTTTAACGCAAACGTGCCTGCTTGAATGAAAAGAGCGGTAAAGAAGCCAAAAATCGCAGTTTCATAAACTCTCCCGCCCGCTATGACTATCCCTATTATCACACCAAATCCATACATCAACCCATGCTCCGCCCTCGTTAATTCCCAGATGGTTTTTATTTTGCGTATCATAGACCTTTTTTTATTTGTTTACCGCCGAGAGCGCGGAGATAAGGTAACTGATTTTCCTGACTCTCTGTGTTCTCTGCGTGCTCCGCGGTAAACCAAAAGAATTTAATCTCATAAATAAAACTTTCTTTGCCAAAGAAAGTTTTAAGCGGAGTCGCTGGGATTCGAACCCAGGTCGTCAGGTCCGGAACCTGACAGGATATCCTCTACCCTACGACCCCTCGTTCATGGCGTTACAAAATGGATTTTCAATTTGCATTTTGCAATTAACGTCTCTTTAACACCGCTATCCCGGGCAGACGATTCCCTAAGAGATACCGCAGGAATGCACCTCCCGCAAGGCTAACATGGGCATTCGCCATCTCTCTTTTATCCATTCCCACATCGCTTATCGCCGCCGATGTATGCCCACCACCGAGTATAGAGAAAGCATCTGAATTTGAAATTGCTTTAAAAATCTCTCTTGTGCCTTTCGCAAAGTCTTCCTTCTCATAAAACCCCGCAGGTCCTTTCATTATCACCGTTCTCGCATTTTTTATTATTTCTGAATATTTCTCAATCGTTTTCTGCCCTATATCGTATATTGGTTGGTTTGGCTTTACCTGTTCCACGGGAATTTCTTCTCTCTTACCTTCCAGCTCAATTGCGAGATCCCAGGGATACTTTATTTTATTACCCGCTCTTTCCTGTATACGCTTCGCTCTACTCACGCTCTCTAAAAGGGATTTATCTACTTTCATCGGAATCATACCGTTCGCGTACATGAAAAGATTTCCAATTCCACCTGCTGTAAGTATGTAATCCACTTTTCTCGAGTCCAATGCAAACTCTATTATATCAAATACCTCTTCTGGTTTCACACCTCCAAGAACATACACACACGGTCTTTCTATGCGGTGGACCGCTCGTTCCAGAGCGCTCAGCTCGCTTTCCATCAATCTGCCCACACCAGCATCTAATACCTTTGGAAATCCAACCACTGATGCATGCGTCCTGTGAGCCACCGAGAACGCATCATTTATGTAAATATCGGCGAGCGGGGCAAGTCTTTGTACAAAAACCGATTTTGAATGCCCTTCCGGCGTTTTGTCAAGTGTCTCCTCTGCAAGCATTCTCACGTTATCAAGCAATAAAACTTCACCATTATCAAGATTTCTTATCGCCGCTCGCGCAGCAGGTCCTATTATGTCATCAATATACGTTAAATCCACGATTTTACTGAGCAATTGCGCATGCTGCTCCAGCGGTAGGAAATCATTACCGCCCGCGCGTCCCTGATGTGCGAGGATAACAACCTTTGCTTTACCCTCTGAAAGTTCACGTATCGTCTTTGCATTCTCCACTATCCGTTCCTTCATCTGCACTTTGCCATCTATAACTACGGAGTTGAGATCTGCTCTGAAAAGCACTGTTTTCCCCGCTACATCAAAATCATCCAATGTCAAAACTTCTAACTCTTCACCCATCATCCTTAGCTCTCCCCTACTTTAAATACTTCGGACTCACATCACAATCCCAGCTCGGCTATCCGCTTTATCATATCCACTACTCTGCACGAGTAGCCCCATTCATTATCATACCACGCAAGCACTTTCACGAAATTGCCTTTACCGCCAATCACATTTGTATACTCCGCATCAACAATGGAAGAATAGTTTGAGCCGATGTAATCTATGGAGACAAGAGGTTCATAAGAAACGGCGAGAATACCGCTCAAAGAAGATTGCGACGCTTTCTCAAGAGCACCGTTAACCTCTTCCCGCGTAACTTCGCTCCCCAACTCTGCCACGAGGTCAACCACGGAAACGTTAAATGTCGGAACTCTCAATGCTATTCCATCCATTTTCCCGGCTAACGAGGGTAACACGATACCCACCGCTGCCGCTGCTCCGGTTGTCGTTGGTATTATGGACATCGCCGCCGCACGTGCCCTTCTCAAGTCCTTATGCCGTCCATCGAGAATCTTCTGGTCGTTTGTGTAAGAATGTATAGTAGTCATAAAGCCCCTATTTATGCCAAACGCGTCGTTCAATACCTTTGCCACTGGCGCCAGACAATTGGTGGTACAGGAGGCAAGCGAAATTATGTTATGCTTAGCATGGTCGTACATCTCGTCATTAACACCAGGAACAATAGTTACATCAGGTTCCTTCGCGGGCGCTGTTATTATCACCTTTTTGCACCCCGCTTCGAGATGTTTCGATGCATTCTTCCTATCTCGAAACGCTCCCGTAGATTCTACTACCAAATCCACGCCTAAATCACCCCAGGGCAACTTCTCAAGGTCGGTTTCCGCCAATATCTTTATCTCTTTTCCATTTACCATTAACGTGTTCTTGTCTTTACCCGCTCTTACCTCGGCATCAAAAATACCGTGCACGGAATCATACTTCAAGAGATGTGCCACCCAGGAAGCCTCCGCAGCTCGGCTATTTAGTGCCACAACATCTATGTCTGATTTGTCCCGTAGCGCTGATCTAAATAGAATTCGCCCTATTCTACCCCATCCATTTATCGCTACTTTCATCATATAAAGTCATTTACTGTCTTTTTATATAAATATAATCTTTAGATCTGCCACAGCCATACAATTATCGGCAATAGCAAAGCGCCCATGCAATTGCTCCTCCGCACGCCGAAATAAATCGGGATAAGACCTATGCACATGGCTACGAGAAGAACCAGCAATCCTAAAGCACCGGTAAAAAGGAAAACAAGCACAAAAAGGAAAATTGCAATGCCGATAAGCATCTTTCGATACGGTATTTTCACGAAGAACAACGCGAATTGCTTTCCCATGTATTTTGTAATGAAAAAAGAGAATGCGGATGCAATTAAAGCCGCTATTAGCAAGTAAACCAATGCCAAAGGCGGAATGACCATTTCCCATGATTGAACTTGTAAGAGTTGGCTTATTGCTATCGTTGCTCCGCTTCTCGCTCGAAAAATAAGAAATAGCGTCGCCAGGCAGAAAATTACGTTTGCCGTGTTAACACCGCTTAAAGTCATAATTACCTGCTCTGGCTCCCTGGTTCTTCTTGCAAGCATAGCCATTACAGTTGCGTGTGCAGAAGTTATGCCGGGCAGGACGCTAACCAGCGAGCCAAAAGCCGAGCCTGACATAACGGATTTCATAATTTCTCCTTTCTCCATTACCGGCTCCTCTATCCTTTGCTCCGGTATCTCCGGCGTGTAAAACAGCGAAAATATGATGGCTGAGAGTCCGAATAAACCTGTAAGTGCAGGAAAAAGCATGGAAGACCGAAAAAAGAATGGCGGGTGCACCGGTATGTTCAGTATCACATAACCAAACAATCCGGAGAGGATAAAGACAAAGGAAGAAAGAAGAATAGCCTTGTATGCTTCCATCCTTTCACTGAAACTCTCTGTGAGAATAAACAAGGTAGTTATTCCAATGAGTATATAAAGCATCTGGCTCCGAAGGATTTCGTAGAATTGCAAAGAGGAGAAGATGAAATAGAACGGAATAAGGAGGAGGAAAGAGAAAATAACCGCACCGAAACTGCCCATTACCGAAAGAACCGTTGCTTCATAAGCGCGGCCTTCCAGCAGTAAACGGTGTGCAGGCAGCAAACTGAGTGCAGTATCTCCTTCAGGCGCGCCTATAAATGCCGCGGGTATGAAACTCAAAAAGGTATGCGCTACGGAAGCAGAGAGTATGATAGAAGCAACAAGGATAAGTATGGTTTCAGAAGGGACAAAAGCATTTAAAAAATGCAGCTCTGCTAATATTATAGGCGAGATGGAGAGAAGGATAACGGCGACGTTATTTGGATGAAAGCCCGGAACAAGTCCTGTTATTGTGCCGAACAGCACGCCGAGCATTGAAAATGCAAAGAGCAATAGTAACGACAACGGCAACAGCAAAAATAAGTCCATCATTGTTCAGTCCATCGCATATAATGTCCTCCAAAAGTTTTTAAACCCTTTTCTTTTATAAAGAAAAAATATTTTTTTAGTAAAGTAAGCCCTTTCGGGGCTTGCGGGGACGCGGCCGGAGCCCGCGATTGCGAAGCAAAAAAGTTTATGAACATACTTGCCATAGATATAGGAGCCGGAACACAGGATATAATGGTCTATGATGACGAGAAAGGATTTGATAACGCTTACAAGCTCGTTCTACCTTCTCCCACTCGCTTCTTCGCCGCGGAAGTTCGGAAATCCACCGAGGATCTGGTTATCTTTGGTGACACAATGGGCGGAGGTCCTTTCTCTCGTGCCGTGCTTGAGCATCTCAGGAATTACAAAGTTTACATGACGGAAAGTGCCGCAAGGACACTCAAAGACGATTTGGAAGTCGTTAAAAACTATGGAATCGAGATTATAGCCGAGGATGAGGTAGGGAGTATGAACGAAGAAGCGAAGCCTATAAGAATTTCTGACTTTAATCCCGGGCTTCTGCCGTTTCTTTCTTCTTCCGGTATAGAAACATCTTTTGACGTTATTGCGATTGCGGTTCAGGACCACGGTGTAGCACCACAGGGCGTTACCGATAGAGAAAATAGGTTTCGTTTAATCGCGGAGAAGGTAGGAAGTGGAATAGAATCCTTTGCTTATCTCGACGGTGTGCCGGAAAATCTTAGCAGGATGAACTCGCTATTTCATTCAGTGAGAATGTGGTATGATGGGCACATCCTTTTGATGGATACGGGACCTGCTGCGGTCCTGGGCTCGCTTGAAGATGAACGCGTGAAAGAGAAGAAGAAGGTGGTGTGCATAAATGTCGGAAATGCACATACCATTGCGATGTCCGTGAACGAGGAACGAATAGCCGGTGTTTTTGAGCACCATACGCACCTCCTCGATAAACAAAAGCTCGGTTACTACATTAAAAAACTCGCAGATGGAGAAATAACATTTAAAGAGGTGTTTGATGATGGTGGACATGGCGCATTGGCAATAGAAGAAAACCAGCCTGAGATAATATCGTTGACAGGACCAAAGCGTGAGAAAATGAAAGGACTCGGTATTTCTTCCGCTCCCGCCGGCGATATGATGATGACAGGACCGGTTGGCTTGATAAAAGCGGTGTTGAATAGGCTTTAAGTCAGAAAAGCAACTTTGCTACTTCTCCGTCAAATATTTACACCCCTGAATCTGCTGCGGGAATACACCTTCCACAATTTTCCTCTTCTTCTTTAATTCTTTAAAAATGTCCTCATGACGATCTTTGATGGAGTTCCAAGCCTCTTTGGAATTTTCAGAATCTCCAACTTCTATTTTAAGCATCCCCGCAGCTTTCAGTAAATGGTCTTCTATGCTATGCTTGTCTGTATGGATTTCATCAAGACCGTTTATAACGAGTATCAACTCAAATTCCTTGCTACCATATTTATATTTACATTCATAAACTTTCAGCCTTTTTTCGCTTTCATCTTCTTCGTCAATTATTTTGATTTCGCACTTTGCGAGATTTTTCAAGCTCTTTTGAATTCCCTCATAAATTGTATGTAGTGATTCGTCTTCCTGATCCATTAAAAATATGATTTTGCGAATGTTCCCTTTCAAGTATGCCGGAATCAAACCAATGCAGTCAATCCTCTTTTCCTCTTTAGGTTTAACTATCCCTGCAATTTTGTCCCCCTTTAAATGGAAAGCAATTATACTGAAAGCAATATCATCGGGAGTCCCGTCACCTATGACCACAAGAGTATCCAAATCCTGTGTAGCCACTTCTTTGACAAGAACATCCATCTTAAGACGCCTCGAAATTTTGGATATGTTTGTTGCTAATCTACTGCTCGGCTCTAGCGTATAGAGTTTCATAGTAAAAATGGCTCCGCAACTCTCACATCAATTCCGGCTTCGAGAAACTCCTCTATGTCCTTTAACGTGAGACTCTTAGCTTTAAGATTGCTCTTCTCCAACGAAGTCAGATAAATCGCTGCTTTTTCTTCGTTCAAACCTGCTATCGTTCTCGCAGCCTCTAAACTGTGCGTTGTAAAAATGACCTGATTGCCATTTTCTACTATATCAAAAAACCATTCAGCAATACTCAGCAGCATTCTCGGGTTGAGATGCGCTTCAATATCATCCCATAACAAGACCTTCGGTTTCTCTAATTCGTAAAGAATCCTCGCAATTATATAACTCTGGACGCCTTCACCAAGGTCACCAAGTCGTATCCTCCGCCCATCTTCTAAGAATCCGTAAATCGCCAATTTCCCACCAAGAAAGGGTTCTATCGTTATGTCCCTGTAATTATCATAAACAAGCCCTGAAACTTCCTCAGCAACTTTTTTGCAAATCCCTAAATTTATTATTGATGCCCAATTTCTCTCTAAGTATTGATAACCCATTTTGACCAATTTCGAGCTTATTAAGAGCGTATTATCTATGAACAATTCTGATATCTCCCCACTCGGATGCGCCTCGGACATAGGCATACTTCCAATCCTGCGTGTTTCTACCTTTTCACCATTAATTGTTGCTGGATAAATCTCTCCTGTCTTTTGCTTGTTTGTAGACGCAAAGATATATGGAGCGTTTTTAGTGAATAGAAGTAAATAGTCATCGCTATCCACTTTACAGCCAATTTCGGCTTGGTTTGCCGTATAATTATAGAGCAAAAACGCATATCCCTCACTGCTGAGAGTTTCATGCATTGAATGTATGACTTCTGCTGCTGTGTTATATCTCGTCACATAAGGAACCGTGCGAAACGGATTTGGTGCTAAGAACAGCGCTTCAAGAATCGTTGTCTTCCCCGAATTATTTCCTCCCAAGAGGATTGTCAGTGGTTTTAATTCTATCTCACCTTCTTCTATCCCTCTGAAATTCTTTATTCTCAGTTTCGTTATCATAATTGTTGTTCGTAGTTGGTAATAAATAAAGTTTGCTGCTAACTTTTATTCCTGAACATCTTAAATAATTTAAAAGACTGTATAAGGACAGAGGAATAAAAATGTTTTTAAAACCCATCCTTCCGTTTATTGCAATAGGTCTTTTCCTTCTGGCGCTGTTATTCCGTAGAAGAGAAGTAGGCGCTTCAGGTTGGCTATTTATCGCCGGTTACTGCTATTTCGAAGCTTCCGACTATTTCGCGTTGGAAGAATACTTTGACGCCTCTGTAACGCTGGTATTTATTACTTTCTCGCTTCTTTTGGCTTTCTTTTTGGTAAAAACAAGTGAAAATGAAGATTTGTTTTTGTTTAGAACGGACATAAGACTCGAAGAAGACTTGAATAAGGGTATCCTCACGGAAAAGTTGAAGAAAGTGTTCAAAACCAATGGATTTTCACTTTCTGATAGTGTCACTATTGCAAAAAGAAAAGAGAATGAATGGGTGATAGCTGATGAAAAAATGGGGTATTTGTTTAGCATAGGTGCGGGATTAGAAGATGATTTGAACAAAAGCACTGTTCCGGAAGAATTGAGGAATATATGCAAAGCAAAAAAACTTCCACTTTCTGATAATGCCACTATTACGAAAGGAAAAGAGAATGAATGGGTAATAGCCGATGAAGAAAAGTTTATTGTCAGAAAAGAAGCCCGGAAACTAAATCTTTACAAAATGAGAAAGTTCTTTGCCAGAAAAGAGGATGAAAAGCTAAACATTTACAAGGACTACAAAGTCCTTGATTTATTTTTCTTGGTAACAAAAATTGCACTTATAACCGCTGTATTTTACTTCCCCTTCTCGGAAATTTCTTCTCTCTCGGAACTTCTCATTTACATCACCACTAAAATAACTGCGACGATGTTGAACCTTTTTAATCCGGGTAGTGTTTACATGATTTCTTCCTTTATATATCCCACATCTACTTCCTTTGAGGTGGAAATAATCTTAGCGTGCACCGCGATACAAAGTATGGTTCTTTTTACTGGTTTGGTTTTTGGTGTAAATGCTCCTATGAGAAGAAAGCTAAAAGCCTTTTTTGTCTCTGTTCCTGTTATTTATGGATTGAACATAATCAGAAACGTGTTTGTCGTAACCGCTTATTTCGAGCAGTGGTTTGCTTCTCCTCGCTGGCAATGGTTCTTGCAATGGTTTATTAGAGCTCCTCCAGTGCAAAGCTTTGACATAGCGCATGGAGTAATAGCAAGAATAGGCATAATGATTTCGCTGATTGTTATTGCCTACGCAGTGTTCGTCATACTCCCGGAGGCATTGGACTTAGTAGAGGATTTCTTCCGCTTTTTAAAAAAGACCGTTTCAACACGCATCAAAGGATAATCCATCTCCTCTTCGTATTTCATCCTTGCATGCACTTCCACATCCGCGTACCTGACCACGACTTTCACGTCCAGCATTTCGCCATTTAACTCACAATATTTGAATTGCTGCTCATTCTCGCACAGCCTTACCTTCTCTCTGTCTATTTCCACTTCTACGCTGCTTACCCACGGTTGAAGCGATACACTTCTCTCTATTGCCCTCTCTAACTTTTCCAATGTTTCCGTGCTCACAGGCGTGCCTATAAACTGATGGTATAGAGCACCCAATTTGATGCCTGCTTCGAATAACGCTTTGTCTCTATCCGATATTTCCTTTTCCACTTCCACTTCCTCTGCCCTCAATCCGCTTTCCTCTTTCACTTTCGCCTAGACATTTAAACTTCCCAATTACTATATTCTTTACTTCTTCCTCACCTCTGCGTACTTCCCTATTTCTTCAATCAACGGATGTCCTTCCCAACTGCAGTCGTAAAGGAAAGCAAAGTTTGCTCTTCCCTTGTTCATTGCCAGCAGTTTCAATACATTTTGCAACGCCACCGTCTTGGCTTCGTTATCCACTTCTGCCGGTATTTCCGACTGCCCCACCGGATAGCTCTCTGATAGCTCCGCGGGATAAGGTCCAAACGGTGGTTTTACGAAAAATACATGGTCATAGTTTCCACTTTCCACCTCTTTTTCCTTTAACCTTTCTGTTGTTGCTGCTGTCGCTTTTATCAATACGTTACCGGATAATTTGAACCTGTCCATTTTATAAACATGTCTCAATACCTCCGGTCGGTGTGCAGAGCACTCGCTGAGATAAAAGAAAGTATGTTTTGTAGCAGGGTCGTATTTCTCAATCAACGCCGAATATTTCGCCATCCGCTTCAATGCGTTCAGCAAAGCAGGATATGCCCTGCATCTTCTCTCGCATAACTCCCACAGGCTTCCCTCCGCTATACTCTGCTTTACCATCCGCATCTCCTCAAACGTAACCCACAAGTTATGCGACGCCAGTAAATCCTTGCTTTCTTTTAACTCGTTTACGCTGTAAGAGGAACACACAGGGCAAGAACATGGAAGATAACGTAAACCCTCCATTTTTCTCGTCCCATCGCTCGTTATATACCTCTTCCCTTTTGCATATAATGCATACGCTGCGGAGTCGAAGAGGTCGCAGCCCAAAGCCACCGCTAAGGGAAAGAGCATCGGATGACCTGCGCCGAAGAGATGAACCGGTGCGTTCGACGGCAAATTCGTTTTCGACGCCACGATTATATCCACCAGTTTATCAAATTTGTGGGATTCCAGCAAGGGCACCACACCCCCTATTGCATACACGTCAAAACCGATTTCTGCAACACGCTTTGCGCTCTCCTCTCGCAAGTCCAAAAAAGTGGAACCTTGCACAACTCCCGCAAGCATATTATTTTGAATTATGCTCCTTGCTTCTCGCATCCTTATCAGTGTTTCCTCTAAATCATCCTTTGCTCTTTCCCTCTTCACGTATGGCGCTGTTGGTATGTCCAGAGGCACACATACATCAGAGCCTATACGCTGCTGAAATTCCAATATTTCCGTATTACTCACCTCTACGTCTTTATACTCGTAGAGTTGGTAAGAACCTGAATCAGTCATTATCGGCATTTCGCATCCCAAAAGCGAATGAATGCCTTTCTTAACCGCTTCTTCTCGTAAATTTGCTTTCCTGTATATTATATACGCATTTGCAATGAGCATCTCTGCTCCATACTTCTTCATTTCATCAGCCCCGATTGACATGAGGTTCGGGTTTATTACTGGCATTATCGTCGGCGTCTCTACGTTCCCATGCGCCGTTCGAAGCTTTCCTATTCTTCCCATTAAGTCCTTATGCTGTATTTCAAACTCGATCATATTCCAATCCGTATTTTAAAAGAGAGTGTTTCAGGTAATTGATAATTGATTAACAAAGTTTAGTTATATATTCTATTTTGTAAAAGTAATAAGGATAGAGGGAAGATAGAACTATTACTAAACCGAACAATTACAGATAGGAGGTGCAGATACAGATATGGCAAACGAAAAGGGAAAAATTTTGATTACACTCACGCCTTCGGAATCGAAGAGGCTGATTGCAAAGGGCGTGAAGAATTTGGACGAAGTGCAGCGAGCATTGAAGCATGGCATCGTTATAATAGCACTGGGAACCACAAACGCTTATGTAGCCGATGCGATTTTGAATGCCTTGCCAGGGTCGGGAAAGAAAATTGACATGCAGAGATACGCAGCAGGTGTCATAACTGACGAGGGTACCTGCGTAGTCCCAAAAGAAGAAAGAGAAAAAGAGGTGATAATAAAGAATGGGAAGATAAGCGATGAGGGCATAAAAAAAGCGATAGGGGGGTTATCAGCGGAAGACGTGTTCATAAAGGGAGCAAATGCGTTGGATGCAACCGGAAACGCAGGTGTACTCATGGCAAATCCTGTCGGCGGCACGATAGGTTCTGCGCTCGGAACGGTTATGGCGAGAGGCGTGAATTTCATAATACCCGTAGGCATTGAGAAAACAGTGCCCTATTCCATTATAGAGGCGGCAAAGCGTGTGGGAAACGAAAAATTCTACAAATCGGTGGGTATTCCAGTAGGACTGATGCCCGTGCATGGTAAGGTAATTACAGAGATAGAGGCATTGAAGATATTGGGTGCTGAAGATGCATTCCCCATAGGTGCAGGCGGTGTAGATGGCGGTGAGGGTTCTGTCGTTATATGTGCTGAAGGCAGCGCTGAGAAGATGGACGAATTGATGACGCTTATAACACAAATAAAGGGAGAAGCGCACGTAAAAGTGGTGAGAAAGGACTGTGGGACTTAACGCTACAAATTTTTATAGTATCGAATTAAAAATAATAAAGTATGGAAAAAAGGAAGAGACCCTCTATATTTGATTTGGTGGAGCGGTATATGGAGCAGATGGTCGAAGAGATGGGGAGTCTGCCCGCGCCATTCGAGGAGGAATTTTCGAGACGGATGAGAAGAGAGCCGGAGGAGAGAGAAGAGTGGTTAAAAGACCCGTTTGAAGAGATGATGAGGAAGTTAGAAGATGAAATGCCAGAGGAGCTCAAGAGTTTTGTAACGGAGGAGGAGACGCCGGAGGGTAAAATGAGAAGATACGGTCCTTTCATCTATGGGTTCTCTTACACGAAGGAGCCGGGAAAGGAGCCGGAGATAGAGGAATTTGGGAATATAAGACCTTCGCATAGAAGGATAGAGCCTTTTCCGAGGGGTGAGCGCGAACCTTTAATAGATGTAATTGACCAAAAGGATGCATACGAAGTCGTTGCTGAATTGCCCGGTGTCGAGAAGAAGGATATAAAGTTGCATACAACCGAGGACTCGCTGGAAATAAAAACCGAAAACGAGAAAAGGTTTTATAAGGAAATACCCTTCGATATGCCCGTAAAGCAGGAAACTGCAAAGGCGACTTATAAAAACGGTGTTCTCAGCGTGACGATAACAAAGAAGGCGGAAGGGGGGAAAGGGGGAGCGAAGAAGACTGCTATATCATTAGAGTGAGCGAAGGGGGCAACCTTAAGACAATACCTTTATCAATTCAAAAAACTCCTTAGCCGCTTTACTTAGCGCTCCATCGTGATTCTCTATTATTTTCACCGATGCGCCGGTAAGACAGGCATAAGCCATTGACATCGCACGGTTCATGAATTGATGCTCTTCTATGCCCTTTTCATCCTCAACGTCCCGCTCTCGCGCCTTATCCCTTTGCCTTCGCCCGGAAATCTCAGCCGGATTCGCTTCTATCAGCACGAACTGGTCTGGCTTTATTTCACGCAATACATATTCAGGCAATCCCGGAAGATACCCCGAAGGCGTCTTTATCGTGCAATGCGTGTCTATTAGAAGGTTCGTGTTTTTTTTCCATTCCGAGATTTTGTTACAAGCAAGCATCTGTATCTCAAACTGCTTTACACCGGGCAACTTTCGCAGCTCGTCTCTTTTCTCCACAAACCCTTCTTCTTTCGCCGTTTCAAACATCACGTCGCCATAGTTTATGGGTCTGAAATCAACGTTTACGCCTTCCTCTTTCAACTTCAAAGCCTCTTTTATCACCGTTGACGACCCCGCTCCAGGCATTCCCGTTACTACAACCAAGGTCATTTTTAGCACTCCTTTTTCTTTTGATTTAGTCGCATCTCACTTCAATACCATTGGTTTTACTCTGTTTATTAAAAGTTACCTGATTCTTTGGTATTCCGAGCCAAGCCGCATAAGTAGCATCTCTCTGATCTCATTTGCCTCTACACTCGTTCGCTTCCTCGGTCTCGCTATATCAATATCCATGCACTCAACAATGTGACCGGGTCTTGCGGACATCACCGCAACTCTATCCGCGAGATATACCGCTTCGTCAACGCTATGCGTCACGAACAAAACAGTTTTCTTTGTTCTTTTCCAAATCCCCAGCAGCTCTTCCTGAAGCACGTTTCTCGTTTGCGCATCTACGGAGCCAAAAGGTTCATCCATTAATAAAATGGCAGGGTCCATCGCAAGAGCTCTTGCAATCGCCACCCTCTGCTTCATACCGCCCGAAAGTTCGTATGGATAACAATTTTCAAAGCCTTTTAGACCTACAAGCTCTATGTATCTCTCTGCAATTTCTCTTCTGCCGTTTACACCAAGATTTTCCAGTCCGAATTCCACGTTCTTCAAAACCGTTCTCCACGGGAATAACGAAAATTCCTGAAATACCATTCCTCTATCCGGAGAAGGTCCTTTCACTTCGTTACCATCCAGGATAATCTCTCCACTGCTTGGAAGGTCCAAGCCCGCAATCAGTCTTAGCAACGTTGTTTTTCCACACCCCGAGGGACCTATAATACATAAAAATTCATTAGGCTTAACGTCCAGATTTATGTCTTCCAATGCCTTTATCTTCCCCTCTTCTGAATTAAACGTCTTTATTACGTTACGGAGTTCGAGTTTGTGGTTCATTTTTTACTTCTTATTTCATCATAGAAGCTGGTATCAAAAATATCATCCTTTTTTAGCAGTTCGATCCCCTTTTTCTCATACCTTTCTCTATTCAATTCGTAAATAACCCTCGCATATTCGAGTCCGTCTTCTATCCCTATATCTGGGTCATGAATCCAGCGCATGCCAGTTACGTTTAGAGAATGCATTATCGTTGACTCCTTTATGTTATACCGCTTTGCGAAGATTTCCACCGCTTCATCCGGATGTTTATTTATGTATTCAGTGGCACGTATATGCGTTTTGATTATCTGCTTAACTACCTCAGGATTTTCTCTTATTATTTCACCACTTGCAACTAAGCAGCAACATGCATGATGTTGCCACATCTCTCCTCCCACTGTCACAATTCTTCCATACCCCGCCTCTTCGATCATTGAAGGATATGGAGTGCAAATGAAAGCAGCATCTACGGCTTTAGCTCCAATAACAGTAACAGCATCGCTTGGTCCCATTACTTTTATATTTACATCCTTTTCCGGATCTACCCCGCTGTCTAAAAGCCATTTTGAAAGTATTGTATGCGGAATAGAACCAGGGGGATAGGTTGCTATTGTCATGCCTTTTAAAGAATGAGGTCCCTTATATTCACCAGCAAGATCTGAACGAATAACTAATGCATCCCCCTGGGTCTCCACACCTGCAATTAACTTTGCATCTAAGCCCTCATACATGGCTGCAATTGGTGGTGCCATCCCCACATATGCTACATCGATGTCCCCAGCAAGCATTGCGCGCATCTCTAAAGGTCCCGTGGGGAACTCTTTCATTTCAACCTTTTCTATACCAAATTTTGCAAGGTCCTCTTCCCACCATCCTTTTTCGGCTGCCAGCATTGCTGCTGTGTGGTGGTTGATTGGTTGATATCCTATGGTAATTGTGGGCTCATCCATGAGATGAGAATAAGTACCTATACCGATTACTACAACTGCAATTACTATCCCAACTGCTATAAATCCTTTCCTTTTCATTTTAGTTTCCTTCCAATCTTTTTTTACATACCATATCTTATCAACTCATGTAGTGGAAAACAACCATTGCATCTGCCACAACCTGCCTCCGTTTTTAATGGCTCTAATCCATAATCTCTAATCGTATCTAACCATGCGTCATAAACCACAATAGCGTCTTCCAGAGTCGGAGGTCTTTTACTTCCATAATCTGCTCCATACAATGGTCTGAAAGGTTTAGGCAGGGGTATCGCTCCTGTTTCTGCTATCGCTTTGATTCCTTCAATGGTCTTTTCCTTTGGTTCAAGTCCTATCAATATCCATGATTCCACTTGATTCTCTCCAAATATGCCTACGGCTTCTCTCATCGCCGCTAAATATTTTTTCGCTGGATTACCCTTTGTTTTCCCTGGAATTACTTCTTTTCTCGCATGCTCATCGTAAACCTCTAAATTAAAACTGATTTCAGTAGCACCCGTGGAATAAAGGTTTTCCATTTCTTCCTTATCAATTGGACAAATTTCTATACCAATCGGGAGCTCGCTAACTTTTCTTATAGCAGAAATTGTTTCTTCATACACTCCTACTGCGTCTTTCAGCGTCCCTGAATTTAAGTTTACATCTTTTGCTTCTATGTATTTTTTCCTTTTTTCGAGCTCTTGCTCTGTGAGGTTTGGATTATATTTATCCTCAATATCATAGCATGCCCTGAGTTCTGAGTTCATTTCTATTTCCTGTATTGCCCTTGCAACATCTTCCGGTTCATGAATTACTATCTCTCCACCAACGTCAATTATGCAAAACTTGCAGCCTTCCCCCTGCTGCTTATAAATACAGACGTTTGATAAGGCAGTTGCAAGAGAATCTTTTCCATGCAATTGGATCTCATTAAACAAGTGAGTGGAATGCCATTTCGGTTTCCTTAGTGTAGCACGAACAGCCTTTTCACCATCTTTTAGTATCCACCCCTCGTTATTTGTTATTTTAAATTCGTAAGGTGACTCTTCCAGAAAGGATTGTAAAACACCTATATTGCAGGGTTCTTCATGATTTAAAATAAAGGCTTTACCACTTCCCGCAATCCCTGCCCTTGACTTCCCGCCTCCTAGATATTCATCTGGAACTATCTCATGGTAATACCTCTCATTTGAATTCACTTTTAGCCCTTTGCATAGCAACTCGATTTTTAACTTGGTAATATCTTTATTTCTCATTTTACTATTCCCTTCTTCCATTTAAATAGTTTATCCTCCACAAAATGTCTGAATAATCGGTCTAAGCATAGCGCTACCAGCCCTAAAATAAGCATGTAAGCTACGACATAGTCCATCTGATGTAACCAGTAAAACTCATTGAAAAGCCTGTACCCAAGTCCATTTTCACTCACGCCAAACATCTCCGCTGCGACAACACACATCCACCCGACTCCCATTCCAACCCTCGTGCCAGTAGCAACCGAAGGAAGCGCATAAGGAAAAGCAACGTATTTTATCAGATTTCTATCACCAATGCAACCTAATACTTTACCTGTTTCCACTAACACCTTTGGCACATCTCTAAATCCCGTATAGCTGGCAATCAGTATGGGAAAGAATGCACCAAGGAATATAATAAATCCCGCGGCATAGTGCGTAAGATGAAACCAGACCATTGCAATAGGTATCCAGGCAAGAGGGGGTATGGGTCTTAAGATTTCAACTATTGGGTCCAAAGCTTTAAATACATTTCTAAACCACCCCATACCAATTGCGAGAGGAAGCGCTACGGAAAATGCCAATGTCAGTCCTATACCAAAATGAAGGAGACTGACCAGTATATCAAGAATTATATCTTCCCGGAGCATATAAAAAGAAAAAATAACCTCTGAAAATCTCGGCAGCATTGCCGGGTTCTTTATCACATATCTTGCTGCGAGTTCCCAGAGTATAAGGACTGTGAGAAGAGGGGCTAACCACAACCCCTTCTCTTTTATCCTTGCCAGTGTCTTCATCTTTTGTCTATTATGCCATTATTTCGTCGTAGAAGCGTGTATCAAAGATATCTTCTTCCTGAAGCGGTTCTATCCCCTTTTCCTCGTATCGCTCTTTGCTTAGTTCATAGATAACCCTTGCATATTCGAGCGAGCTCTCTACTTCCAGATGCGGGTCGTGAATCCAGTGCATATCCGTTATGTTCATGGAATGCTTCATCGTTGAGACGTCTGCTCCATGCCACTGTGCAAATATTTCCGCGGCTTCGACAGGATGCTCTATTGCATATTCAGCGGCTTTTTTGTGCGTTTTGATTATCTGCTCGACTATATCGGGATGTTCCCTCATCATTTCTCCACTTGCAACCAGACAGCAGCATGCGTGGTTTGGCGATATGTTGCCCGACCATTCAACGATCTTTCCCGTGCCCTCCACTTCGATTATTGCAGGGTGAGGACTGGGTAGAAAGACGACGTCCACGGTCTTTGCTCCAATAGCAGAAGCAGCATCACTCGGTCCCATTCGTTTTATATCTACATCCTTTTCAGGGTCTATTCCATGATCTAAGAGCCATTTTGAAAGAACAGTATATTGAATAGAACCTGGCGGGTATGTTGCTATTGTCTTCCCTTTTAAAAAAGCGGGACCCTCACGCTCATATTCGTCGGCGAATTCCGGGCGGATAATTATCGCAGAACCCTGCGTCTGAACACCTGCAACTATCTTTGCATCTAAGCCCTCATATATATGAACGATAGGCGGTGCAGTCCCTACGTATGCTACGTCGAGGTCGCCAGCAAGCATCGCCTTCATCTCCGGAAGTCCTGAAGCGAATAAATGGAGTTTTACTTCTTCTATACCAAATTTACTCAAGTCCTCTTCCCACCATCCTTTCTCGGCTGCTAATATCGCTGCGACCTGATGTGTGCTCGGCTGATGACCAATGTTTATTGTGGTCATTTTTGCAGGAGTTTCTTCTTCTACGCACCCTACAAGTATCACAGATGTCACAATCGCTACTATGGCTATCAACAAGCAGGCTATGGTTCTTCTTTCCATGTTAATCCCCCCAAATTTTTTATACCACTCAGCATTTTTTTATACATAAATGCTTTTTATCGTTTGTCAGTATATAAATTTTTCTATTTTGCATAGTAAATTGTCTAATTGTATAATTAAGAACACCAAAAGATATGAATGAGAATGGCGCTTATACTATAAGATACAGGTGTCATGTTGTATAAGCTTCCTTAAATCTTCTCTTTATTTGCTCTGCTCTTAATTTTAAACGATGTTTAAACCCCCTAAAAGGACCTTTATGGATTATGCTCCAAACCCCAGCCAACAAAATCTTTATATATGAGAAAAAATAGGAATGCTTTTATGTGCTCTATGATGACGGTATATTGAAACTTGAGTTACGTGCCCTGTGTTTAAGTACAGGCTTCGTACTTAAGTACGGGATATAGTGACTGTAGGAGGGGATCGTGATATGTATATGGAGGTCGGGTTGGCTGTGTGGACGGTGTGGTTTAGTGGGGTGGGTAGATGGATGGAGGGGGGTATACTCGAAACAGTCTAAAGCAGGATTTTGCAGGCATTATGGATATAATACCTTTCGGGAGTCAAAAAGCTTTTAAAAGAGAATATACTACTTTATCAATAGAGAATTCAGATAGCCCCATAGGGATTAATGAAATGGCGGATAAAGTGAGAAAAAAATAGATTGGTGAAGAAGGATGGATGTATTAAAAGAACTTAATTTTCAACAATCGGATTTTTCACTATCAGTGACCAATGTTTTTGAATATGTTTATGATTTAGGTTCTCTGTCTTTCATCAAGATGGAGAGTAATAGAGAGTTGGACCAACAGTTTTATGAGGTACATAGAGATATCTGGAATGAAAATAAATCAGAGATTTTCATTACAATAATTGATGAAAGTAAAATAATTATTTGTGATTCAAAAACTCGTCCAGAGCGAGATAATCCAATAGAGAGAGTTAAAATAAAATCGTTTGATTACGGTGAAGATACGGTAGAAGCGCGGAAATATAGAGAGCTTCTAAAAAAGGAAAACATAGATACTGGGGTTTTCTGGGAAGAGATATCAAGATTCATAAGAGAAAGAAAAAAGAGAAAAAAAAGATCCCCAATTGATGAAGATCTGTTAGATAATTTGATAAAAACAAGAGGAAGATTGCAAGAGATTATTGAAAATGATGCAAAGGACATCTCACAGAAATTAATTGATAGATGTCTTTTTATTAGATTTATCGAAGACCGTTTGGAATTTGATAAGTTAAAACAGGTTCTCAAAAAAGGAAAGGTTGACCAATTATTAAGTTTATTTGAATACTACAATAAGGCTTTAAATGGGGACCTGTTCGACGAAGACGATATTCATATTACCGATTCCGGCGTATTGAACGAGCTTGATAAGGTCTTTGGAGAATATTATGCGTATTCTCATGGACAACAGACAATTACACCCTATAAATTTGATAAAATTCCAATATTATTGATTAGCCATATCTACCAAAAATTCCTTAAAAAAGATAAAAAGGACAGAGAAGGTATTGTATTCACTCCAGAAAACATCGTTGATTTCATGGTCAGTACTGTTTTTGAATCTCAAGATATAGTTAATAAGGCTCAAAAAGGTAAAATAAAAATTCTGGATAGTGCATGCGGTTCAGGCATTTTCTTGGTCAAATCTTTCGAAAGACTACTAAATGAAAGACAACAATCCTTGAAAAAGCAATTAGACATCCATGAAAAGACCAATTTACTTAAAGAGTCTATTTACGGGATAGATTTAGATCAAGATGCTTTAAGAGTGGCAGCATTTAGTTTATATCTGAAGATATTTGAAGGGATAGATTCAAAAACCATAAAAGAGGAAGTCTTTGATCGTCATGAACAGGGACTTGAGCATTTTATGTTCCCGGGATTGAAAGAAAAAAACTTAAAAAATGCTAATGCCCTGTTTGACGAGGTATTTGATGATGAATTTGATCTAATTTTGGGAAATCCACCATGGGGCTACAAATTTAACGATGACGAAAAACAAAAAATAGATGATAAATGGGGAAAGAGCATTTCACAATATCAAAGCTCACAATGCTTTTTACATCAAACCAAAGTTTGGATGAAGAAGGATACTATAGTTGGTATGGTGGTGAATATATCAAATTTCACGAATACTCGAGCCAGAGCATTTAGAGCTGAATTACTCAAAACATATTCTATTTTGAATTTTACAACTTTAACAAAAGTCAAGGATATTACTTTTGAAGAGAGTGACGAACCTGCATGTATCTTGATTTTTACTTTGGAAAAACCAGGTTCTGAGATTGAATTTCTAATTCCTGAGTTAACTCAATTTTCAAAATTAACTGGGACAATAACAATCAGGAATGACGACAAGTTCAAGTTCCTGCAAGAAAAGTTAAAGGATGATGTTTGTTGGCACATTAGTTTATTAGGACTGAATAGATATTTGGATTTAATCAAAAAGATTGGGAATAAAAAGGATATTTTTGAAGATGAGCTACGAGATAACCTTAACCATTGTTATAGCCTTGATTATTATTCCATGATAGAAGAGGGAGCGCGTCTTTATTCGACAGAGAAACATGGAACTATAGAGGGGGCAAAAAGAAAATATGAATCTAATGAGAAACTTGGCCCAGATTACTACCAAATGGTTCGTTCAACAAAGGCAGTTCAGCCGTTTTTATTTAAGAAGAATAATTTTAAATATCTAAAATATGGCCCCCATCTGGAAAGGGCAAGGGATATAGAATTGTTTGAAGGAGATAAATTAGTCATAACTCGAAGTTGGCCATTAAAAGCAGTATATGTTAATGATACTATAATTTTTAATAGTTCGTTTAATATTCTTAAGTTAAAGTCAGGGGTGAATAAAAATTATTTATCGATTTTTGAAGCTATATTGAACTCTAAACTAGGTTTTTTTTATTTAGACTCATTATATAGACAGCGACCTGAAGGAAATTTCTCTAAAGTAAATAAAGGTTCACTTGAGAGATTCCCTATACCCAATCTTGGAGGTAAAGGAAATATAATCGAAGATATAGTCAAAACTATTGAAAAAATAAGAAATGGAAAGAATATCAAAGAAAATCGATTAATGATAGATGAATTGGTTTTTGATCTATATGATCTTGATTATTATGAAAAAATGCAGATATTAGATTATTATAAGCTTCAAAATAGACGTAGAAAAAGTTTAGTAACAGGAGAAGATTTTGATGAGTATATAGATGAGTTCCAAGACTCTTTTAGTTTTTTGATCAAAGAAGGGTACGCACTAAATGCAGAATGTTATACATCTGATTTTTTGGGTGCTTTAATTAAATTTAGTTTTTCTAAAGAAAAGAAGACACCCCAACATAATCTCTCTAAGAGTTTGAAAAAACTTATTGATATTACGCAGAGAGATAAACTAATGGAAAGTGATAGAAAATCGATGCTTGAGGAAAAGAAAGTGAAAATTTATGATGAAAACAGCCTTATTATTTATAAAAGCAATCATTTAAGGGATTGGACAAGAACTGAAGCAATAAATGATGTTAAAGAGGAAATTGGGGTGATTTATAACCATCTTCCTGAGTGAGATATTCTAATATGATCACACTTGAATATCTTTCAAATTTTGATATTGATAACAAACCTGAATTCATTGAAAGATTTATTTTCAATCCGTTGTTTGAGTCATATAACCACATAAAGAAGAAGGAAGGAATTGAAAACAGTGAAGAACCCCCAATTACAAAAGAGATATATAAATACATTAGAAATTCTTCGTCAATTTCAGCTGAAGTCAAAAGACACATAATTATTGTGAAGTATAATCCAACTGAAGTGGAAGACGAGGGGGAACGCAAGCCAGATTTGGAATTTATTATACCTAATTGCTTTAGGATATTCTTTGAGGCAAAAAGAATTTACAAAGCCGATTCATGTTCCATATACTGTGGAAAAGATGGTTTAGGTCGGTTTTTATCAGGATATTATTCCTCTGAAGATATTGATGGCGGCATGATTGCCTATGTTCAAAAAGGTGATATATTGGAAGTTCAAGAGAAAATAATTGGAGTGGTTAGGAAAAAGGATTGTATGAATTTAATTAGAGCTATTGGAAATGATTTTACTTTTTTATCTGTCCACAAGAGAAGATCAAATGATGATATAAAGATTTACCACATGTTTTTTGATTTGACTTGAATAGCTTGGCTCTGTCATATATATGGGACAAATCGGTAACATGCTCCTATCACCCACTTCACATCTGCCAGTGATTACCCTATCGTCCGACCTCCATCCCATCGGATGCCTCGGTCTTTCCAGACCGAGGTCCGTGACTATACTATAAGATATGGCTGCGCTGAGGCATAGCCTCCATAAATCTTCTCTTTATCTGCTCTGCTCCCAATTTTATGTTCCCCACTGTGGGGCTCTGCCCCACGACCCCGCAAGCCCTGTAAGGGCTTAAGGCATTGCCCGGTTTAACCATGACATGTAGAAACCTCGGACCTGCTTCCTCGTATAACCGCTCTAATGCGGACCGCAGCTCCTCTTCCGTATGAACCTTCATCGTATTCTCCACGCCGGCACTTATCGCCATCAGTTCCATATCACCGTAAGAAGGTGCAGGTTGGTCGCCGGTGCTTCCCCACGTGCCGTTATCGAGGCAAACAATAGAAAGATTTTCCGGCTTCTTCTCCGCTATTAGCGGCAAAATGTTGCTCATCAGCAGACTGCCATCGCCATCGAGCACCATCGTTTCTCTTTTTGTCTTCAATGCGACGCCCAATCCTATGGAGGAAGCTTGACCCAGGCTTCCGAGCATGTAAAAATTCAAATTGCGGTCTTTAGCGGCATAAAGTTCCTTGCTTGGCACGCCTATGTTCGAGATAACGGCTTCTTCGTCTAAATATTCTGCTATTATCCGTATTGCATCGTATCTTCCCATTTCTGGCTCCTTAACCTCTCTTTCATACTTCAACGTCCATTTTCGAGACCTTTTTTGATGAGGAGCCGTGTTTTCTTTAATTACATCGTCGCTTCTTTCCCACGTTCTCGGCGAGATGAGTGCAATATGCGGTCTTTCATTGGTGAAGGCATCCTGAATGACTTCTTCTACTAACCTTATCTGTGAGGAGTCCTCTATTATCGTGTATTTCAGTCCCAGAGCATCTAAAACTTGGGGCAACGCTTTCCCAAGTGGAACCTGCGCCTCTATACTCTCCTTGTAAACACCACGCCAGCTCGCTATTACAGGCAAAGGCAGTTTATAAGTGACAGAGAGCGACATAATGGCATTTATAGAATTACATAAACCCGTGCTCTGGATAATCATCACGGGCTTACCGCCTGCGAGGTAAACGCCTGCGGAGAGACCGACGCCATTTTCCTCCCTGTTCAAACCCACATGACAGAATGCTCGCTCTCTCGCAACAAACCGCAACAATACACTTATTTTCTCACATGGTAGCGTGGACACAACGTCTATTTTGTTCCTCTTCAATATTTCTATTACTTCTCGCTCGATTTCATACATCGGTACTGTTTACCTTAGTCCAGGAGGTAATGAATATTATTCCATATTCCTTTACGACTTTGCATCAACGTAAACGTTTTTATAGTAGCTACATTCATGAGATTAAGAGAAAAGTATCATGAACCCCATTATAGAGACCGTCATTGTTGCGATATGGCTGATGCTGCCCGCATACATAACGAATGCGAGTGCGGCGTTTTTTGGCGGTAAAACACCCATAGATAGAGGTATTTTTTGGGGTAAGAACAGGTTGCTGGGCGAAGGAAAGACATACGAAGGCTTCTTAAAAGGATTCTCTTGCGGTTTTCTCTTCGGTATCTTCCAACATCTGTTTTTGAGCGAATATATATTGATAGATTTTGGACTTTTTCCCTTCTTTTTAGTCACTTTATTTTGCTTATCGGCGGGTGCAATGCTTGGCGACATGCTTGCGAGTTTCATAAAAAGGAGAGTCGGACTAAAACGAGGAGCTCCTTTTCCTCTGGTGGATCAACTGGACTTCGTGTGTGGTGCCTGGCTGCTTTTGTTCCTGTTTGCAAGAGATTGGTTTATCGAAGCCTTCTCATTAGATGTAATCATTGCTGTTATTATTATCACCCCGCTGTTGCATCTGTTTACAAATTACATAGGCTTTAAGATAGGAAAGAAAAGAGTCCCGTGGTAAAAACGCTCCTGTTTTAGGCGCTACTATACAAAACAAAAGCCAAAAGGCGAGCGAGCATCCTAATTTCTGCTAACCAGTTGTACGAACAACGGAGTCGCTTATCCTTTCCATTTTTTCTTCAACGGGCATTTCAAATCCTCGCTCCTCATTCTCGTCTTACAGCCACCACACACTGGCTCATATTCGCAGCCATCACATTCATTGTCACGGTTTGCATTATCATACCCGAACGTTTCTAAATTTTCCCATATTCTATCAAGTCCTTCCTTCCTCACATTTCCCGCCGGGACGGAAAGAAAAGGACATGCCCATATATCACCGTTCGGCTTGATATACATCATTCCTTTACCAGCTAAACAACCGCCGAAGAACCGTCCTAAGAAATTTATCAGTTTCCTGCTGTGAATCCCACGGCTTTGAAGCACGTATGCCCAGTATTCGGGAGATGCAACCGGGATTATTATCGCCTTCACTTCACGCTGTTTTTTGAGAATCAAGTCCAGAAGCGTTTTAAAATCATCATTTCCGAGTGCATAATCTCGAATCTCTTCTCCTCTGCCAAAAGGAACGAAATTATAAATAAAATAAGAATAAACGCCTATTTTATCGCCATAATCTATGATTCGTTCGATTTCATCGAAATTCCGCATGGCTGCAACGATATTCAAATGTAAATAAAGATTTTCCGCGATGCAGTTCTCTATCCCTTCAATCACGGCATCGAATGCGCCTTTAACACCCCTGATGGAATCGTGTATCTCAGGATTCATACCGTCCAGACCTATTACCACACCAACGTCGAATTCTCGCAGCAATTTCGCCACTTCTTTCGTTATCAGCGTGCCATTCGTCGCTATGAAGACGGTGAACCCCGTTGACTTTGCGTATGCAATCAACTCAAAAAGGTCTTCCCGTAACAATGGCTCGCCACCCGTGAATACGAATGACCTGATGTCTAACGAAGCAATCTGGTCTATCAAAGCCATCCCTTCTTCTTTTGTGAGTTCATCATAAGACGCCTCCTCGCCACCGAACGCGTGGCAGTGGATGCACTTCAGGTTACACCTGTCCGTCATTTCCCATACCACATGTGGACTCAGCCCGAAGCAACATATCTGTTTTGCGCCAGCACCTGCGTGGATAAGGTTCTTTAGCTGAACCGCCCACTGAAGAAAAGCTTTTTTATTCCAGCCAGTGAGCAACGCATATAACATAACCGTGACTGCCTGCTTCAATACCAGATGTGGAGGATTATAGAAAGGTTTTACCTTTTTACGTCTATTTTTCATCTCTGAAAAACACCTTCCCTTACTATAACTATCAAATCTATTGTATTTTAAAAAACCACGAGATTACACAAGATTTCTATTCTTCCTTTTTTCTGTTCTGTGCAACAATCACGCATTTTGCTGCGAACGCCCCTGCGCCAACACCGTTGTCTATATTTACCACTGCTAATCCGGGCGAGCAGCACTGGAGCATAGAAAGAAGCGCTGCAACTCCTTTTCCGCCAAGTCCATAGCCCACAGAAGTAGGAACGCCTATCACCGGCACGTCCACAAGACTTGCTACTACGGATGGCAAAGCACCTTCCATACCCGCGACCACGATTATCGCCGCTACGTCCGCGTTTACAATTTCCTCGATAGGCGCTGCCAGCCTGTGTATGCCTGCGATGCCTACGTCGTAAGTTCTTATTACCTCACAACCGCAGACTTCGGCAACGACTCTCGCTTCCTCAGCAACAGGTATATCCGCGGTTCCCGCCGCAAGTAGCCCTATTTTACCCTGCTTGGGGAACTCATATCCTCGCCTCTTTACTAATATCGTCCTCGCAACCTCGTTATGATCAACTTCAAAATCCTCTTTTTTTTCCTCTCCTACACGCTTTTTTAGCTCCTCTGCATCCTTTTTCCTCGCCCTGCTTATCAACGCAAAGCCCTTAGCTGTTGCGTGTGCCATCGCTATGTCAGCTACTTCATCACTGCTTTTTCCCTCTGCAAAGATTATCTCTGGTATGCCGGTCCTATGCGGTCTGTTCACGTCTATCCTTGCAAAATCCTTTACCTTTCTTATGCTTTCTAACTTCAGTTCCTTACATGCCGCTTCTATACTTATTTTCCCGTCGCCGAATCTTCTCAGTATCTCTTCCATAACACTTTTTCTTTTTACAAAACACTTTCTTTTAGAAAAAGATAAGCCCCTACTGGGCTTGCGGGATCGTGGGGCAGAGCCCCAACACTGTGCTAAGAAAATAATCTTTTGGTAAAGCTTTTCTTTCTAAGAAAAGGTTTGTGCTAAAAGAAAAAATTTTTGGAGAAAGAATATAATAAACTTGAGGAAGCATTAATTAAACTACGGAGATGAAAATAGAAGAGCTCGGCGAAATAGGATTGATAGAACGAATAGCGAAACAGTTTCGTGTGAATAAACAAATCGTAACGGTGGGTGCTGGAGAGGACGATTGCGCTGTTATAGATATAGAAAAAGCAAAAGAGGGATATAAATATCTCGTAGTAACCACAGATACGCTGCAAGAATCAACGCATTTCCCTACCGGCATTTCCCCTTTCCAGATAGGTTGGAGTGCCGTTGCCGTGAACTTAAGCGACATTGCCGCGATGGGTGCACACCCTTTTGCTTTCACCATTGCGATGGGCGTCCCTGCACAGACCGAGACGTCATTTGTAGATGAGCTCGTGGCGGGAATAGAAAAATGCGCATCCGCCTATAACACAGCAGTAGTTGGTGGAGACATAATAAGTAGCAAAGAGCTTATCTTAACCGGGACTTGTTTCGGATTTGCAGACAATCCCGTAAGGCGCGCCGGTGCTAAAGTTGGAGACTTAATATGCATGACAGGTTCGCTTGGAAATGCCGCTCTCGCATTGCGAACGATAAAAGGCGAGCTAAAAACAAAAATGCCGGGAAGTGTTGAAGAAGTAGCGAAAAAAACGCTTTTTCTACCAGTGCCAAGAATAAATGAAGGCATCATCATCGCAAACTCCGGCGTGGTAACCTCAATGATTGACATAAGTGATGGTCTCGCTCTTTCATTAGCCGAGATAGCAAAAAGTAGCAATGTAGGTGCTGAAATATACGTGGATAACGTGCCAGTATTGAGCGATGAGATAAGAAGTGAAGGGAGTTTGGATTTATCAAAGCTTGAACTCCGAGAGCTTGCGTTTTATTACGGTGGCGACTATGAATTACTTTTTACGATTAATGCAAGGGCGTTAGAAAACGAAGAATTGATGAACAGGATGAAACGAGAAGTGAAAATGAGCATTATCGGTAAAGTAGTGCCGCCAGAGGATGGTATTTATTTCAAAAAAGGCGAAGAGAAGGAAATGATGGAAATGAAGGGTTACCAGCATTTCTAAGAACGAGAAGTCTGGGCATATTTTTCTACCTCAATGTCTAAAAATGAGATTTTCCGACCCTTTGGAGCGAGTTCCATAAGGATTTGATAATGTTCTTCAAAAGCCTTTTGATTTTATTGAGCCCATACTAAAGAAAGCTTGCCAACTCGTTCACTATCTCCTCTGCGATTATTTTTTTCGCACCTTTCACATGCTTTACCTCCTGACCTTCTCTCATTATATACACTTCGTTTTCTTCGGTCCCTATTCCACCTTTGCCAACGTCATTTGCAACAACCATCCCGAGGTTATATTTCTCCATCTTTTCACTCGCCCTTCGTATTAACTCATCCTTAGAAACGTTCGTTTCTGCTTTAAATCCCACGATAACGAGGTCAGGGAATTCATTCCTTACTTCTTCTATCAATTTCGGAGTGGGAACGAGATGCAAATGGAAATCTCCACCCGAGGGGATTTTTACTTCCGACGGCTCAACAGTGAAATCAGAGATGGCAGCGGCGGAAATAAGCACATCACATCCTCTTCGAAGCTCATTCACGCATGCATCAATCATTTCACGTGCTGTTTCCACCCTGACTTCTTTTATTCCCATCAAATTCAGCGCTTTGCTGTGTATGAGTGTGACCTCAGCACCCTGTTTATACGCCTCCCTCGCGAGTTCAACCCCTGTTCGACCGGAACTTCTGTTTGTTAATAACCTTATAGGGTCTATCGGCTCGATGGTAGGACCGCTTGTAATAATGACGCGTTTTCCGGCAAGTTTTTTCGGCGAAAGCAGATACTCAACGTTAAGAATTATGTCCTCAGTCGAGACAATTTTCGCAAGCCCTTCTTCAAATCTGGGTCCTAATACGGTTACGCCGAGCCTTCTCAACTTCTCAAGGTTCTCTATCAGAACCGGGCTCTTATATATGGTCTCGTGCATTGCCGGCACCACCATAATAGGAATTCCAGAGCCGAAGGCAGTGGTTGCAAATGCCGTCACTGTTGTATCTGATACGCCCCCGGCTATTTTGTTTATCGTGTTTGCAGTGCACGGCGCGATGATAACAATGTCTGCTGACCCCTCCATGCCCAAAAACTCCACGTGTTCTATATTTCCCATTAATTTCGTTATCACTTCGTGCCCCGTGGCATAATGAAGCGTATATGGATGAATTATTTCCGTTGCCGCTTCACTCATCACGCCATATACGTCTGCACCGTGTCTTATCAATCCGCGTGCGAGTTCAACGGCTCTAACTGCTGCGATAGAGCCAGTGACACCTAAAACTATCTTCTTCCCCAGCAAAGAATGACTTTTTGTCCCTTTAATCCTCAGTGTTGGATGTGGTCCTCTTTCTGCCATAATGGACCGATCGGGATTTGAACCCGAGGCCTCTCGCACGCCAAGCGAGTGATCTTCCAACTGATCTATCGGCCCTAACAGATATTCCCCGATGCATCCTCTATCATTCTCTCACAATAGAAGCATCTGAACAGAGGCGGGGTCTCGCTCACTGTGATGAATCGGGATATAACCGGCTCTTTTTCCGCATTGGATATGCAATTAGGATTCGCGCATCTTATAATACCCGCTATTGACTCTGGAAGGTAAACCTTATGCTTTGCTATTACCTTGGAATCCTCTATTATGTTTATCGTTGCGTTTGGTGCGATTAAAGCGATTTTATCCACTTCTTCTGGTTTTAACTCCCGGTCTTCCACCTTTACTATGTCCTTCCTGCCCATCATCTTGCTCCGCACGTTCATCACAACGCTTACAACCGTATCCGTCCTTGCGTTTATCTCTAATATTTTCAACACGTTCAGCGCCTGCCCTCCTGTGATATGGTCAATGACAGTTCCATTTTTGATTGGCAACACCTTTAGTTCTTTTTCCAT
>JAUVZJ010000074.1 GCA_030602585.1 Candidatus Methanophagales archaeon
TCCATCCTATATCTACGCCGGTATAACCGCCTGCGGATTTAGCAAACCCGAGTATTTTCTTGTTTGCCAGGAAAAGACCTTCGGTGTTCCAGTGACCAGCACGCATCACGAAACTTGTCTTCCTTAGAAGCTCAAAGTCCAGATCTTCTTCCTTAAGGTCTAAATTCGCTCCCCTGTCGGACAGCATAGACCTGCTGCCGTCTTCAAAGGATATGCTTACCGTTATTCCCGGGTGCTCTTCTTTTTCTGCCACCGCTGCAAAGCAGTTAACACCGGATTTTTGTAACTCGGATATTATCCATCTCGAAAGCACGTCAGTTCCTGTTTTGCAAATAAGAGCGGTTTTTAAGCCCAGGGAAGCACATGCAGCCGCGCAGTTACCCGCCTGTCCTCCTATACTGAGCATAAATTCACAGCCTATCTGCCTGTCTCGCTCTGGATAATCCCTGAGTGGCATCGTGGCTATGTCACAGAACACGTCGCCTATAACTACCACATCGTATCTTTCCGCATTTCGCTTTGCTGTCATAGAGCCGCTCTTTCAATGTTATTTTATTAATATAAATTCGGTATTAGCTGAACATTAAATGTTTGCAAACCCGCTTGCCATTCTTCATCGCAATTCTAACAGCCACATCCATAGCGGTTTGTACACTATCTTTTTGTTATCCACTTCCTCTTCCTTATCAAAGTCTTCGGTTATCACCAGCCCCGCTTTTAACTTGAACTCATCCATCGCCTTTATCAAGCTTCTTACCTCCCTCTCCTCTGTCTTTTCATCCATGGAATAGCAAACCTGAATCAATTCCTTAACTCGTAAGCCCTCCTTTATCACAAAATCTACCTCGCCCTTATTCTTCCAATAATATATCTCTGCTTCTGAAGAACGACGCTTTAATTCTATAAATACGAGATTTTCTATCGCCCTCCCGATGTCTTCCGAGAATTTAAAAGAGACCGCATTTCTCAAGCCTGTGTCTATACAGTAAACCTTCTTTGGCGATATTAATTGCTTACCTCCGGAATATGAAAATTGATTGACGAAGAACATTAAAAAACTGTTCTCCAGATATTCAGTATAATTCTTTACGGTATTCACGCTCCCCAGCTTAAAGATATTCTTTAATCTGTTGTAGCTGGTGGTGTTTGAGACATTCGCCACGAGGTAGTTGACAATCTCCTGAAATGTCTTTGTCTCCCTTACGCCATATCTCACGAGTATATCTCTAAAGATTACATCACTGAAGAGCCTGCGAAGTATATCCTTCTCCTCATATTTCAAATACTCCGGAAAACCACCATCTTCAATATATTGTGAAAGATTTTTCATGATTTTTACCCGCTCCTCTGTAATATATTCAAAATTCTCTTTTAACCCGATTTTTTTAAACCTTAAAAATTCACGGAATGAGAATGGATATATCTCTTTCATCAGGTGTCTCCCGGTTAGATGCGTTGCAAGTTCCCTGCTTAACAGTCTTGCATTCGACCCTGTGATGAAAAATTTAAACCCGCGTTCGTACATCCTTCTCACAAATCTCTCCCAGCCCTGAACATTCTGAATTTCATCCAGGAAAAAGGTTCTTTGCTCTCCATAAAGCTCTAAGAATACTTGATAAAGCCTATCAAAATCTTCTTCCGCCGAAAATGATATCAACCGCTCGTCCTCAAAGTTCAGATAATAAAACTGCTCATCGAACCACTCAGATATTATCTGCGTTAATAGTGTTGATTTCCCGGACCGTCTCACACCGCTGATTATCACTACGTGTGGAATCTCCAGATATTTTTTTATCTCCCATAGACTTTCTCTCTCTATTCCTCTATCCTTCTCTTTTATCTCTTCCCTTTGCTGAACAACTATCTCTTTAAGCTGTCTTGTATTCATGATAGATACTTTTGTTTTTATTAATATAAAGTTTTCATTAGTAATGAAACCTTTGTGGATATGTTTTCATTGATAATGTTATATATCTAAGAAAAAAAAAATTCAAAGTTATTTTTACAAGGTCCCGGCTTGCGAAGAATCGGCGAAGGGACACCAATTTAATCTTTTAGGAAGAAACCAGAAACACCAATTATTAGCCCTATCAAAATTATGCTCCATAACGGCTTTGTCGGACCAAACCCACCAAGCAGCATTATCATAATTCCCAATAACATTGTCTTAATTGGTTTAAGGCTCATTTTATTCACTTCCTTCCTTTTTAATTTCCCTGTAACATTCAATATATCCACAATTCTCGCAAGCATAAGCCCTATATGGGAAAGTATTCCAGCTTTCGTTTCGCCCTCGCACTTTGAACATGTTTTATTTATTTCTAAATGTAATATATAAAACTTTTCTTTTGAGAGTTTATACTTACATAAAAAATTGCATCTTCAAAGGGATGCAAAGATAAGGGGGGGCGTGTTGCGAATCCATAAAGGAGCGAAAGGGTGAAGAAGGAAAGCCAGTCATTACCTGAATTTTTGGCTTTATAGGCACCATGCCTTGAATCTCGTTTTATCTGCTTTATTACGGGCAATGGACGATAAATAGCTATAACCGTTTATGAGGCATAGTGCCTATTGGGCACCATGCCATTTTTACGCACTAAAATAAATGACAGATTGAAGCTTTCACGAGGCACCAAAATGCAGGTATTACTTACGAAAACTGTAAAAATAGACGATTTTGCACATAGTGCCTATAATCGCTAAAATTCAGGTCATTATAGACCTCAACGAATACGCGAAACAGCGGGACTGGAATTTCGAAATCTGTGAAGTTTCGACCGTCGAGGAAGCATTCGAAGTGATATTGCAAAAGGTGGGAGGATTGCCATAGATATGGATGAAGAAGGATACGTCATCATCAAAAGGGTGGACGATGTAAAAACGGTAGGAGGAGCTTGGAAAGAAAAAGAGGAGATTGTAGAAGCGATTAACAGCTTATAATTTCTCTACTAATCGGACAGATTTTCTTTAACTTCGGTATTGTGTTAGAGGTCTCGAAGTTGAGGAAGTAAAGATAGCTTCTACACCCTTTCCGCCTATCCATCCCCCTTTTTCATCTCCCTATTTAGGTTGAAGTCGAGAGTGAAAAAGACTTCAAAAAACTGCAGAAGCCATTTTTAGACTTGTTCTACTTTTTGGAACACCTTGTTCCATTTTATGGAACGCCTGTTCCACCTCACTCTTTTATGCTGTTCCATCCGAGATTCGTATGGGTGCTTTAACACCGAAAGGCGTTGGCGCCCTTTAGGCGGTGTTATAAAAAAGATGATGACAAAAACTCTGGATGAAATAATTAATCTCTGCGGAACACTGAGCAATAAACACAGACTTTGCATAATAGCAGCACTATCAGAGAAGAGGAAATACACTTCAGAGTTAACCAGGGAGTTAGAACTATCTAGACCTCTACTATATCTTCATCTTCGGAACCTCGAAGAGGTGGGGATATTGAAGGGGAAGACAGAGCTTGGAAAAGGTAATAGAGCGAGGAGGTATTACGAGCTGTGTGACTTTGAACTTTGCCTGAACGGAAAAAAGATAAAAGAGATGTTGGAAAATGAGGAAAAAAAGGTGAAGCAACGGGCAGTGGTAGAGGGTTAAATTAGCTTGTTCCATTTTCTGGAACACTTATTCCATTTCCTGAAACGCCTGTTCCACCTTGCTATTATCTGCTGTTCCACCGAAAATATATATGCGCAGCGGAAGAGAGGCGCTATGTAAATACCGAAAAAGAAGCAAAGGAGGTAAACGGAAAGGTAAAAAATGATAAAAATGGAAGCAAAAGGATTGTTTAACGTCGCAAGAAAGGAATTCATTGACCACATAACGAGCAGGAAATTCATTCTCATTCTTGCACTGTTTCTCATTATTTCGGCGGTTGCGATGCATGAGGGCATAGGCGATTACAACAATAGGCTGGAAGATTACAAAGAGCAATTATCGCAGGTTGAAGAAGGAGAGCTTAGATATATGTCAGAGAAGCCTTCTATACTGTTTATATTCCAGAGGATGAGGGGGCTGATGCCATTACTCGGTGCGATACTTGCGATTGCAATAGGATTCGATTTGATAACAAGGGAGAAAGAGAGTCGCTCGTTAAAATCGCTACTGTCACATCCGGTATATCGAGATGAGATAATCAACGGTAAGGCGGTTGGCGGTATTTTAGCACTTGTGTTTGCAGTAGGAATTGCATTTCTCATATTATTTGCAATGCTCCTCATATTCAGCATCGTGCCAAGCATGGATGAGTTCTGGCGGATTGTACTGTTCGGGGCTGTTACGGTCCTGTGCCTTCTCACATACTTCTCGATTGCGCTTATGAGCTCCACCGTTTCAAAGGATAGTGGAAGGGCGCTCATGCATGCTCTCATCATCGTCCTCGCGCTCTCATTCGCCATGCCGATGCTCGGGGGAATGGTCGTCAAAGGCGTAGTTGGAGAGCCACCTGAACGACCTGAGATTCAGTCCCGTATAGAGATAAATGAGTACGGAGAATTAGTCGGGCATATAGAACCAATGAATAAAGAGGAAGAAGAGGAATGGGAGCGATATAGGGAAGAGTTAAAGGCATATAGTGAGAAAAAATGGCCAATTCAAGATGCATTTGATGTCATTTCGCCAGAAAGGAATTATATGGCTGTCTCGATATCGCTAACTAATCCGTATCTTACGGAGGTGCATGGCGGCAGGTTTTGGAGTTCATCCCACACTCTCGGCGATACAACAAGCATCCAGAAATCACTCGAAAAGGTCTGGAAGAGCATCTTTGCACTCATAATCTTACCAATCGTATTCTTTGCAATCGCATACGTAAAATTCATTAGGATGGATATACGCTAAAAAATGCAAAGTGAAAAATGAAAAAAATAAATTCGTATGAGTGCTTTAACGACGACGGGCGTAGCGCCCTTTAGGGGGTATAAGGGAAAAAGATGAAGAAAAAAGGTATTGTCATATTGGTAGTATTGGCATTAATAGGAGTGGTGATAGCACTTGGATTCGTTAAATCTATGGGAGAAACAAGTATATTCACCATGAGAGTGAGCTATGAGGAGATATTACAGTATTGGGAGCTAACTGATGAAGAAAGACATACTGCGATTGAAATCGCAATGCAGAATGAAACGGTGAAGCAATACTTAGACCAAGGGTACAATAGAAGCGGGCATAGCCCTGACTGCATTTTTAGGAACGACGAAACGGGGATAACGGTTGGAAGAGTACTGCTTACAAAGGCTGGTCTTGGAGGGAGATGGTATTTACACCATCAAGTTTTCGTCTATGTAAACTTAAATACGGGGGAGGTCACAGGAATAAATGAAGGGCTGAAAGACTTCAGATTAACAGAAGAGCAGGAAGAGCGGGCTAAGCACATCGCACTTTCAGACCCTGAAGTGAAGAAGATACTAAATGGGAAGGATTATGAGATAGAGGTAGGCCGCCCATTAGTAAAGATGAGCTCGTATGAAATTCCGATAGCGGAAGGGTTTAGCGTAATGGGCAGTAGCGAGGAATTGATAGGTGCATCAGTAAAATTAAAGTTTACAGATGGAACAATAGCCACCGTGCACGTAAGCCTGGAGAAAGAGGAAGTCATAAGAATAAGTCCCTGACAAAAATTAAATAACTTTTTATCTTTTTTATTAAGTAAGTAAAAGGTAATTGTTTACCGCGGAGCCCGCAGAGAGTCAGGAAAATCGTTTATCTCGTCTCAGCGCTCTCCGTGATCTCGGCGGTAAACAAATATGGTAAAAGGCATGAAAATAGAAGGAAAGACTGCACTTGCCATGGTTTTGTTTGTAGTATCCGTGTTCATGGTCATGTCAAAGTTCATGCTTCCTACGACCTTTCAAGTGCTTATCGAAGGGCAGTCAATCTTTATGAGGGAAATACCAAATGTGTATTCTGTCCTGGATTGTATAATAATTGCAATTTTTTCTTTCCTGCTCGGCGTCAGCGCTTTTTATCTGTTTATCACATATTCACTGATGCCCGAAAAGGAGAAGGTTGAGCAGGAAGTGGAACCTGGCGGAGCAGGTTCGGAATCGGCGTTACAGGTGCAGGATGCTGATGCGCATGAACATATTCCAGGTGTGACTGTTCAAGTTCCGGAAACGAGCAAGGCAGCTCCTGAGGATGATAAAGCAGGGCTTTTGAAGATACTGAAAGGAAACGAGAAGAAAGTGATAGAAGCGCTCATGGAATACGGAGAGATGAACCAGGCGGACCTGTCAGCTCGAACTGGAATACCGAAGTCCACGCTTTCGAGAATATTGCAAGACCTGGAAGACCGCAGTTTGATATTTCGATACGATTACGGGATGAGCAAGATGGTAAAGCTTGAAGTTCGCTAACTAAGTGTAAGATGCACAAGTACGAAATTTGATACGTTTTTTCTTTAATAAACTTTTCTTTTTTCTGGGTTTGGGGCATAATCCACAAATGTATTCTTAGGAAGTTTAAACATCGTTGAACTTGTATTTTTTCAAAATCAACCTTGAGAAGTAGTTTTTTATTCCCCGTGATATGCATTCAATCACTAATCATTCCAATTTCGTCCA
>JAUVZJ010000032.1 GCA_030602585.1 Candidatus Methanophagales archaeon
AAGCGCTAAAGCACAGAAAAAAGCCGCCACATCAGGTTCCAAGCGGATTAATAGCATTTGCTGAAACTCGCAGACCCGTGGTTTTCTGGAACATCACGAACAAATGCAACTTAGCGTGTGCGCATTGCTACATTAATGCTGAACCCGGACCTGATAGTAAAGACGAGTTATCACTGGAAGAAGCGAAAGATTTCATCGCCGACCTCGCAGATATGAAAATCCCGTTACTCATGTTCACCGGTGGCGAACCGTTAGTAAGAAAAGATTTCTGGGAACTTGCAGATTACGCAGCAGCAAAGGGGCTGAAGACAGCACTGAGCACCAATGGCACGCTGATAACAAAGAAAATCGCGGCAAAAATAAAGGCGACTGGAATCGAGTATGTTGGTGTGTCGCTGGACGGCGCAAAGGAGGAAACGCACGATGCCATCAGGAATCAACCAGGGAGCTTTAAGAAGGCGGTGCAGGCGTTGAAGAATTGTGTGGAAATCGGGCTCACGTCTGGCATCAGGATTACCATTATGAGGGACAATTATCGTGAAATAGCCAGCCTGATTGACCTTTCGCTTGAGTTAGAAGTTCCGCGGTTTTGTGTTTACTGGCTTGTTCCGAGCGGAAGAGGGAAAGAGATTTATGAGCGGCAGTTAGAGCCACACGAAACTTCTCCTATCTTTGACCTGCTGTACCAGAGAGCAGATGACATGGACCAGGGAAAAATGGAATTCCTCACGGTTGATGCACCACAAGACGGCATTTACCTGCTGAATAAACTGAAAGAGGAGGACAGCCAGGGATATGAGAATGCACTTAAACTGCTACAATTTACTGGTGACTCGTGTAGTGCCGGTGACCGCGTTGCGAACGTTGACCCTGCGGGAAATGTCTATCCCTGTCAGTTCGCTCAGTTAGAAGAGTTTAAAATAGGGAACGTTAGAGAAAGGAAATTCAGTGAACTCTGGACTGATTCTGGAAATCTTATCCTCGCCGCTTTCCGGAAAAAGACGAACTTATTGAAAGGAAAGTGTGCTTCCTGCGTTTATAAAGAGTTATGCGGTGGTGGATGCCGGATAAGAGCATACGCAGAATATGGCGATATATGGGCTGAAGACCCATTGTGCCCTTTTAATCCCGGAAGTCAGTAAATGCTAAACTTCACGCAGGATGAGATCGCAGAGATTATTGGTGCAATTCCATGATTGAAAAATTCCAAATCTTGATTTCAAATCCTATTGCACCAAGACCAATTCTTTTACCATAAAAACCAGGACCACCAGGCTTTATTTCAAGTTTTATTAACCCGAAGAAGAATTTTAGTGCAACGTTTGGTGAAGCCGAAAAATCAAAGTGAATCCGGAGTCCGCCCATAAAAAGAGCGAATGCGGTACATCAAGAACAGTTTTTTGTTAACTAGCCGGGCAAGCTAAGTAGCCGAAGAGCTGCTGGCAGAGGCATCTAAATTTATCAATCCGTTTTATAGTAAACTAATTTCATCATTTCCCTGGGACTTAATACCATTTGCAGTGGATTTTGCATGGCTCCTGCCAAACACCCACAATTGGAACAATCCGCATTATTTCCAAAGCATCTTCTCCTGTTCCATGAAACGTCAAAATGCAGCACTTCATCGCCCCAGTGGCATGACTCTCTATGATCAGGGTATTCGTACCATTTTATCATCCCTTTACTCATAAGAAAATCGTCAGAGTATAATGTTTTCACTCGTTTTAGTTCTTCTATTATCACCTTTCTCTCATTCTTTTTTATGAACAGGGGTACCTCAACGTCAGTTCCGGATGCACATATATTACACACAACACCTCGAAAACCATTTTCCTTTGCTACATTGACAACGTCTTCAAGCTCTTTGTAATTATTCTTCGTTATAGTCATATTGATAGCAACACGTTTATCGCCTGAATAATTATTCATTACTTTTGAAAAAACGCCTTTTCCTCTGATTGAATCATTTCTTTCCTCCATTCCATCCAGTGAAACAAACAATAAATGATTAAAGTTTCCGGGTATCCTTATTGTTCCGTTTGTGATAACATAAATAAACGGAAAAATCTTATCTGCGAGCATAAGAACGTCATTCCGAAGTGCAGGTTCTCCACCGACCAAAAGAATGAATCTTACCCCTGCCTTGTGAAGTTCGTTGAATCTTTTTTTCCAAACACTCAGGGATAATTCATTTATTTTAAATTCTTCTTTACCATAAAAATGATAGCAGTGCTTACACCTGAGATTGCAGTTATCCGTTACATCAACTTCTGCAAAACTCTTTACCCCAAATATGATTCTCCTTAGTTCGAGCAAAATAAAATAAAATAACATATAAATTTTCATGTTAGTTTATGGAATTATTTAACATTATATAAAAATGCTTTGTTGGAAACTTTCTATTTTTTTAGGACTCCCGATTTATTGAATATATTCGATGACAAATGAATTTACACTTCAACATTTTCGTAAGGGGAATCGAATCCCGGAACTTGCATTTCCCAATCAGCAGGATAGTCAAAACCATAACCGAGTTTATGGTTAAAATTTTATTTTTCATTTTTTAATACCTGTGGTTCGGGAGCATGTGAACTATCATAACCGTACCAGCAGTAGCAGTTGCACTGTCCCTCGTTTCCGCAATGTCTGGAGTTTTGAATGAGGCAAGAACCAAAAATAATGTATGATGGTTCCACTTCCATTGGCCACTTACAATCGCCTTCGTTATAACCTACTTCTACGCATGCCGATTTGCAGTCTTCCACCGAAGAGAAATTAAAATTAATATCTACGCTATCTGTTTTTTCGATATTATTAGCCCAGAAAGTAGTGCTTGGAGCTTCTCCAGTACTTGACCTGAGTTCACCAGTTACAATAACCCAGTCACCATTCTCAATTCCTTCTACACTTACCGAAGGTCTTTCTGTTCCGTCATCCTCTACCATTAAATCATACCACACGGTTACTCCAACTGTAAGACTGGATGATATATAAGAAATCAGATCAAAACACGATTCACTTAACAGACTTACTTCTCCATGGGATTCACCTAACAAACTTACTTCTCCATAAATCGTAACTTCCGTGTCATACACGGGATTTTCCGTTAGTTCAAAAACACTCATAGCCCCTTCGAGTTTTTCTGTTTCCTGACTTACGTGCTCAGCTCTTTTTAATTCAAAAGAATACTCCTTTTTCTCCAACTCTGAGAAATGATAAGTTAATTCATGTGCACACATACATCTCGCACACGCGAAATTCTCACCGCACCTCGGGGAATCATACACCAAAATAATCTTATCGTCATTTATCTCAAAATCCACTCCTGTAATTTCCTCGGCACAATTAATGCTCACGTATGCTTTTATGTGCAATGTTTTATCATCCAGCCAATTGGTTTCTTTTATTCCTAATTCGGATTGATTATAAGGACCAATGGTAGTGTCGCATGGACCTGCTTCAAAAAAATCTAACTTTCCACCTGTTCCTGTTTTAATACAAAACTCCTCTGGAGTTTCTGTTTTTTCTTCTACACAGCCGCTAATCAAAACAAATCCTAAAATTGCCAGGATGATAATAAAATCAATTTTCGTTTTCATTTTTCCACATCACCTCTTTTTTTTCTTCTTTTTCATCCCTTCTTCGCCACCCCCTTTCATCCAAAAGTTTGCCTTTTTTTTCAACGGACTTGTTCATAAATACGCAGGTATCGCTATTTAAACTTTCCGATTTTTCGTAAAATCGAAAGACATAAAAATAGGCAATGGTAAATATCGACAAATATGGCCATTCATCACTAAACTCCTATCTATTGATACGGTTCTATGATGATTTAAGCAAAGTGCTCACGGAGTGATTGCAATAAACTCGCAGTACCGGTCGCCTTTTGCCATGCACTTCTTTTCTTCTACATCCACCGCCGTATTGATTAGCTCGGTAATCAAGCTGGCATTGTAGCCGCACAAGAAGTGGCAAACTGGCTTTTTTGCTTCTCCTTTTCCATAGCCCCTTGCAATAAATGAGTTCTCAATGCTAACGGTAAGGTGCTCAATATTTATGCTGAACTTACCCCAACCAAGCTCGGCATAGAATTCTTCTGTCGCCTGGATAAATTCATTCTCACTCTCTTTTAACCCCCACTCCTCGTGGAAACGAGAAATCCATGTTTTACCGGCGGCTTTACCTGCTTCGTAAAGTAGCACCGCAGCGCCTTCCGCACCTAAAATTTTCTCCGCATCCTTCTGAATCCTTGCAAATGTTTTAAGGCTTATTATTGCTGCGGGGACGGTTATAACCGAGAACTCACCACTCTCTCGTTTCCACTCCGCAGTTTCTTTTACCTTTCTCGGCAACATCATAATCATTATAATAGTTCATTACATTAAAAATATACTCATCGTCGTATTTATTTAGAATTCTCCTCCAGCATCCTCCTCGGCGTATGGCTCTTCGGTCTGGCATAACCCATACGGAACAGGAGTTGTGGGAACTCATCCATTTTTAATAAAGTCAACAAATACATGCAGCCGCAGCCGGCAGCAAAAAATAAAAGAAGGAAGAGAGGCAAAGTCTTCTTCAAGCCTCCCAACCTCCTCTCTTGTATCTATCTATTTGTATTCACACATCTTAGCCTTACGCAGGCAGATCTCAAGCGTCCAAGTTGCGTTGACACAGTGGATAACTCATCCTGAGATACACCGCTCCACGCTTTATTATATCTCTGATTGCGTCACTTCTACTTCCATAATATCCCTCGCTAACGAGCTCTTCTACGTTTTCAACTTCTTCTACCGGTATTTGCATCTCTACCAAATTTTTACCATTCATTTTTTTATCGCCTCCTTTTATTTTTTATTTTACCTCTTTCTCTTTTATCTTCTCTTTTCCTATGACTACATTTCCCACATACTTAAGCACCCTATCAACGAACAGACCGGTAAATCCCATGACCAACATTATTGCATACATCATCTCCATATTGTGCAGAAAATAACACTCCGAGAGTTGGTATCCAAGTCCCACCGTAGTTATTCCAAGCATCATCTCACCACCAATCCGGAAAGACCAGCACAATAAAAATCCTATCCTGACCGCAGTTAGCCTTTCACCGTAATCAGAAATTAGCGCAACCACCAGAACGGGTATAACAATTGAAAGTAAGAGAGCTGTAAGTTGTGAGAGCCCAAATAACACGATCAACATGGGTGCTATTCCAGTAGTTCCAAATCCAAATGCGAATAACAGAAACCAGAAGAAAGGATTAATAACCCATTCCGCCTTTTTAAATCTGCGCATGAGCATCCCCAGTGGCAGACCGACCAGCGATGTTATCAACAGCCCCAGCAGGGAGAATGCGAGCGTGCTTCCAAGGTGATAAGCCAACGACGGTGAAAAAGCGTTTACAACCACAGCAGAGAATGGTGGAAGGATAAGCGGTTTATGGATCACTCTCGCCAATATCTCCCAAAACAAAAACAACATGATAAAGGGGATGCTATGGTAAAACCACCTGACAGTTCTTTTTTCTTCCGCCAATTTTTTATCTCCTAGCATTTTGGTTTTCATCTAAATTCCCTCCTTCTTTTCATGCTTGCGCCAGCACCAATGAAAATGAGTGTTAAAGCACCAATAGCCGGGATTTGGTCTTGTGACAAATACCCCGCCATAAATCCTATTGCTCCGACAACAAGTAGTCCAGTTCCCAATGTCAATAACAATTCACCGATTTTTGCTTTCATATTATTTCTTCTTATCCTCCCAATCTACTTGAATCTCTACATCCACTAATGTTTTTGGTATGGTTATCTCTCTAAAATACTCTGTATCAAATTCTACTCGCATTGCTCCCTTTGGAAGCAAGTCTACTCCGTCTATCACCGTTTTTCTAACCACTTCGTTGTGTGCGGTATCTATAAGAATCACGTTTACCGTTACGTTTTTTGCCTCTTTATCTCCGATGTTACAGACCGTTCCAAACACCTTCACGCTCTCCATTCCGGAAAGGTTCTCTGCTGCACCTTGTGTTTTATAAATATCATAAGCAATCTGTACCTCACTCTCTTTTTGTGCAGCATAGAGGAGAAGATAAACTCCTCCAAAAACGATTGCTGCTATCATTACACCGATTACCAATATCTTCATCGTGTGTTTACTTCACTCTCCATTTTGCCCACCAAGAGTATCATTATCCCTAACAGCATTGTCTTAATTTGTATAATTATCAGCAATACTACTTCAGCTCATCCCTCACCTTACTCGCAATCCTACCCGCAAGATGCCTCTTGTAATACTCAATAGAGAAAACACCATAACTTGTATCTCTTAAACTTATCTCACCCTTCTTTATAACCTGAGGTCCTTGGCTGCTGTTGAACCTCACAACAACATCCCTTCCCCCGAACTTCTCTCTTTTGAACTTCTTGAAATACTCACTTTCACCGGAAGATGAAAAGAAATATAAAACATTCATCTCTGCCTGCGAATATAAAGGCGTATAATCAATATCATCCCAAATTACAGCAACTGCAACAAGCTGCCCATCGAACTCATCCTTAAGCTTTGCAAATTCCATAACTCTCGAAGAGATACCATCCAGCTCCCTCTCCAGCTCATCTCCCAGCACGCTATCAAATTCCTCTCCGCCATCCACATAAAGATAGATGTCACCTGAAACGTTAGCCACCTCTTCCATGTATGCAAACTTCCCCGCCCTTGAGTTTACTGAAGTCTCACTTCTCGATGCTCCGAAATCCATGAAAAGGAACGAGCATGCAACTCCCGCAATAACCACCACAGCTATTACCATAAGATATATCCTGTTCATTTTCATTCTTATTTCACCTCAATTAAATCACGGCAACAATGACTTTCCTCAGTTTATCTTTTTCCATTTTTTTCACCTTCACGCTCTTCCATGCTCTATCTTTCCTCCATACTTCAGACAGGCTTTGGTTTGCTCCATTTTACTCGCCTCGCTCCTTCTTTTTTTCATTCCACTTTGGTTTAACACGTTTGCCAGACCGGGCTAAACCATAAATTAGTCCTATAACACCGCTAAATGATAAAAGTGGCAGAAACCCTACGAAAAGTTCATAACCTTCTCCTCCTCCTAAATATTTAAATATTGTAAAGGGACTATTTTCAATACCAATTATAAATGAATCCACATTCAAAATAACCAAAATTATTGGAAATATTAAATAAAATAAAATTATTAAAAAAGAGAACCAAACTGAAAATCCCTTAAAAAAATCACTGATAAAACCTTTTGGCGAAGTATTCACGACCCTAACTGTATTTTCACCATAAATTATTGTCCCTGTACGATCATCTTCTAATAACACATGTTCAGGATATTTTAATAGTGAGAATACCATCCATAAATCCCCTATTGAACCAGCAGCATTTATTGTAAGTGGAAAAAGGAACCAATGGGCGGCAGTGGAAAAAATAGCCATTAATATAATTCCTATTACAGAGATTACTATTAGTGGTGATATCGCAATAAGAATGAATTGATTCCTGAAAAATTTTGTTTCTGTGGTGGCATAGAAATAAGGGAGTATATAGTGGGCAACTCCTGCCCCATATCGGGGTTTACCGCCATATATTGAAATAGCAATTCCATGGATAAATTCATGGAATAACACTGTAAAGACGAAGATAGGTATAACAATCAAAATTGAACCATACGTCAAATTAAAAGCAGCCGTATTTTGAGTTATTAACGTATATACAAGCGTAAAGAAGTATCCAAATATAAATAGTGATAATGTTCCCATGCCATACAATATGATTGTCATTTCTCTTGACAATTCCATTTTATCAATCTTCTTATAGCCAGTCATATTCACTTCTTTTTTCATATTCTTTCACCTCCTTTTTATGGAATAGTTGTAACTATCCTCTCCTTGCTCAGATATCTCGTTAAGTAGCTTATGAGCGCCAATAAAAGCACTGCTACGATCAGCAAAACCCCAATAGCGACCCACGAAACTGCATATCCTCCGCTAATTACATTCTTAGTAAATGAGAGTGCGAGAAATATTGCAATAAATATTGAGATGCTTAAGATTTGGTTTTCACGCATGCCCAGCAGAAAGTGACCGAAACCCAGAAGACCTATGGCAGCAGCTACGAAAGCCGGGACAACAAGGAAGATATGAAAGAGCATTGCCGGGGATGGCAGCAGCAGTGTAGCTGAAAAGACATTTGCAATAGTAGTTATAAGGATGGCGGACAGTAGGGAGATTAAATAGGCAATAATTGTTACGCCTACTACTTTTCCGGACCATATTTCTCTCAGGCTAAGAGGCGTGCATAGCAATGTTTCTATGATCCCCTCCCTCTTTTCTCCGAAAAAAACCTTTCCTGAAAAGATGTAAGCCATGAATATACCCAGCATCAGCACCCAATAGAAAATCAGGTTATTAAAGTAATCAACCACTGCCGATTCCTCAACCGTTTTGACCACGGGTGCTGTCATTACACTGAACCACAAGGCAAAAGATATGCCCATGAGCATCTGACTTCTGGTCTTTAATATTCCTTTCAGCTCCTTCTTTGCAACGATAAATATTTTATTCATTCTGCTTGCTCCTCCCCCGTTGTACAATATCAAGACTATCAGAAACGCCGTAAAGCTGTGCATAATAATCCAGATTTTCATGAGCCGATAACTGCTCATATGCACCATCATTTTCTAAGAGAACCCCGACTTTATTTCTGAGTCCTTCGTTCTCTCCCAGATTCTGTCCAAAAACCAATGCATTCCCTGAGGTTGGTTTGAGAAGCCCCAGAATTATTCTCAGTGTTGTTGTCTTCCCCGCCCCGTTGGGGCCTAGAAATCCAAATATCTCACCTTCTTTCACTTCAAAGCTGATGTCGTCAAGCACTGTTTTTCCGTTAAACTTCTTTGTCAGGTTTTGTACTTCTATCATTTTTTCACCTTACTTCTTTTTCAACACAAAAAGCGCAAAAAGTCCGTAGAGTCCATACAATCCGAACCATCGTGGGTCGTCCAGCACGACACCTACCAATCCCAAGAGTCCTAAAATACCTAACCATCCCAATTTACTCATGTCCATTCTTCTTTTCATACTTGCACCACCCCCCACAAAAATGAGGGCTAGGGCGCCCATTGTTGGGATTATGTTTCGTGGTAGGAATCCCGTTACAAAGCATATTTCTCCAATAACCAATAAGGCAATTCCCAATATCAATAGTACCTCACCCATCTTTACTTTCATATTATTTCTTCTCATCCTCCCAATCTACTTGAATCTCTACATCTACCTTTGTTTTTGGTATGGTCAATTCCCTAAAATACTCTGTATCAAATTCCACACGCATTGCTCCCTTTGGAAGCAAATTTACTCCTTCTATCACCCTTTTTCTAACTACTTTGTCGCGTGCAGTATCTGTAAATATCACGGTTACTGTTACGTTCTTTGCCTCTTTATCTCCGGTGTTCCAGACAGTTCCATGCACCTTCACGCTCTCCATTCCAGAGAGGTTCTCCATCCCCCCTTGTCCCTGTGAACTAACAACATCATAAGCGATATTTACTCCGCTCTCTTTTTGTTCAGCAAGGTTGAGAAAAAATCCCCCTAAAATAATTACCGCTATTGCCACACCGATTACCAATATTTTGATTTTATGTTCCATTTTTATTCACCACCTTATTTTTACTTCATGTTACATCATCACAGTATTTCTTTGCAAAAACGCCATAATAGTTCCATGTTATAGTACAAAGGCAAATATATAAAACGAAATACAATTAGTTAATGCATGTGTTATCCAACTTGGTATGATACTACCATTTCCAATTTTTTCAACTAAATAACCTAGCAAATAACCAACTATAGCTGTTGATGTAACTAAAATAAGTAGATTTATTATTCCTATTTGGAAACCTACTATACCATGTACTAATCCAAATAATACTGCTTGTATACTATTGCCAATATTAAAACCAAATTTGTTTATTAATCTTTTACCAATAAATCCTCTGAAGAATATTTCTTCAGATAATGAAGTTTTAAATATAGCCATTATAAAGAGTGTTATTATAGATTGTAAGCTTAATCCTTGTTGTTTTAGGGCATCTTGAACAAATAAGTCTGAATTTAGAGCCCCGGAACGCATAAATAAAATCATAGGACCTACCATTAAGATAAAAGATATTATTGTAAACAAGCCAGAATAAAGTAACACTTTTCTTCTATTGATATTGTATAAACCCACATATTGCAAGAAACCTTTATTTGTTTTATGTTTCACCAAATACACTATGAATGGAATAAGTGTAAATAATAAAAGTTGAAATATTGTATTTACTATTTCTTGAACTAACATATTAGCCCTCCCTTTAATGTACAATCCCTTACTACTGTTACAAATACTGTTTTCAACCCATAAAAAGCCCTGTCAATTTTGCGCCCAAGGATGGGCGATTTTCGTTGCATTGCATATAACTCAGATATATCCGAACTCAGTTCACATATACATCCCCTATCTTTAATCATTTTTCACCTCCTTTTTATGGAATAGTTGTAACTATCCTCTCCTTGCTCAGATATCTCGTTAAGTAGCTTATGAGTGCCAGTAAAAGCACTGCTACGATCAGCAAGACTCCAACCTCGACCCACGAAACTGCATATCCTCCGCTAATCACATTTTTAGTAAAAAAGAGCGCGAAAAATATTGCAATAAATATTGAGATGTTCAAAATCTGGTTTTCACGCATGCCCAGCAGAAAGTGACCGAAACCCAAAAGACCTATGGCAGCAGCTATGAAAGCCGGGACAACAAGAAAGATATGAAAGAGAATTGCCGGGGATGGCAGCAGCAGTATAGCTGAAAAGATATTAGCAATTATAGTTATCAGGATTGTCGCCAGTAGGGCGATCAAATAGGCAATAATTGTTACGCCTACTACTTTTCCGGACCATATTTCTCTCAGGCTAAGAGGTGTACACAGCAATGTTTCTATAATACCTTCCCTCTTTTCTTCGAAAAAAACCTTTCCCGAGAAGAGGTATGCCATGAATACACCCAGCATCAGCACCAAATAGAAAATCAGGTTATTAAAGTGATCAACCACTGCCGAACCCTCAACCATTATGACCACAGGTATAGTGATCATTACACTGAACCACAAGGCAAAAAATATACCCACGAGCATCTGGCTTCTGGTCTTTATTATTCCTTTCAGCTCCTTCTTTGCAACAGTAAATATTTTATTCCTACTCATCTTTCTCCCCCCGAATGCTTTACAATGTCAAGATAGATGTCTTCCAAAGACTTAGCCAATCTTTTGGCTTCTTCCACACTTATGCCCTTATTCACCAGCACATTGAGAATCGTAGAGGATTTCTCTTCTTTTAGAGTGACAGTAATTCTCAAACCATCTTCTTCGCAGTCGGACACGTAATCCAAAGAATGTAAGATGTCTAATGCATTCCTGACGTCCGCAGTATCAATAAGTGTAATTTCAAAAATGGGCTTACTAAACTTGTTTCTTAAATTTTCGACCTTATCATAGGCTTTTATTGTACCTCCATGAAGTATAGCAATTTTTGAGCATATCTTCTGGACCTCGTCAAGGTCATGAGAATTAAGAAATATTGTTCTCTTCTCTTTTGACAACTGGAGTATAAGTTCTCTGACCATCCTCTGAGCTTCCGGATCAAGCCCTGATGAAGGTTCATCCAAAAAGAGAACCTCCGGATCATGAATAATTGCCCTTGCCAGACCAAGCTTTCTCTTCATTCCCTTAGAAAAAGTTCCAACCTTGTCATCCTTTCTATCGGAGAGCCCTACAAAGTCCAGAAGATTTTTAATCTTCTCTTCTCTATCAGAAATACCGTAAAGCTGCGAATAATAATCCAGATTTTCGTAAGCCGATAATCCCTCGTATAAACCATCATTTTCTAAAAGAATCCCGACTCTCCTTCTGAGCTTGTCATTGCTCCCGATGTCTTCTCCGAAAACCAATGTATTCCCTGACGTAGGCTTCAGAAGTCCAAGAATTATTTTCATTGTTGTGGTCTTTCCGGCTCCGTTTGGACCTAAATACCCGAATATCTCTCCTTCTTTCACTTCAAAACTGATGCCGTCAAGTACGGTCTTTCCGTTAAACTCCTTTGTTAAGTTTTGTACTTCTATCATTTTTTATCACCTCCTTTTGGTTTTACAAACCAATATCTCGACCTGAGATGCGCCGCTCCGCGTCTGATTATGTCGCGGATTGCATCGCTTCTGCTCTCATAATATCCCTCTCTAACGAGTTCATCTATGTTTTCGACTTCTTCTACCGATATTTGCAGGTGTACCAAACTTTTACCACTCATTTTTACCTACCTCCTCCTTTATCTTCAATTCCTAAATTACTCCACACATTTACCGCCTTCCCTTCATCAGGGTCAACCAGAACAGATACAACCGCAGGATTCTCTCCAAACAGCGTCCACGTAACGCTGAGCAGTGTCTTTGGCACGTAGAACTTCTCCGCAGTCTCCGGAAGCACCCTTCTAACCGTTGGCACTACACTTTCCAAACCGTTCGCCCTCAACAGATTCACAGCCTCTTCATTCTGAAGTGCTATCGCTATTGCCTCTGCTCTCTCAGCCACAGGTATCGTCTCCAGCACGTATCCGGTTTGAACTAACTGGTTACTCGCATCGTAATACGTGAAATCATAGACATCCGGATATTCGCATTTATCCGAGAAGCAGATGACCGTGAGGTCATAGTCTTCGCCATTCTCCGTGGCTGAGATGTTCACCCTATCGTACTTAACGCCTTTGTAAGGCATTATTTCAGCCGAAACCACTGATAAAATGCTTCTTTCCGTTTTTTCATCGAGTTCTGTGCCATAAAACTCTACTGTCGTGGACAAGTCCGAATCTAAATCGGGTGCAGGCTTATTTGCCGTCAGCCCTAAATAAGCGCTGACAGCAACAACCATTACTACCGCTACAATTACCGCTACAATCTTCTTTGCACTTATCATTTCTTATCACCCTTTTTGGAAAAAATAAAAGAGGAATGAGTTTTTTTTTTACTCATTCCCCTATCTCTATTGTGTACTCAAAGCTCTCTGCGTTCTTCGGCAGTATCTCCAGCATCCAGACGCCACCCGTTGCGTTAGTTATCTCGTATGTTTCGCTGTACTCCGTGCGCATTACGTGATACATTCCTTCGCTTGACGCTTCCCAGGGCGGTAAATATTCCATACCCAGGCTTACTTCTCCTTTTTTGACTGTTTTTGATGGCTCAGGTTTCAGTTTACCTCCTTCACGAGTTGTCAGTGCAACATCGAAAGAAGGCTCTTCTCTTTCTTCCGCTCCACCATATCTATCGTATGCATGCTGTCTGGCAATGATCTCAACACGAATCTTTTCACCTTGTTTCACCGTAAAATCTTCTCGGTATGGTGTTGTGGGTTTTTTCCATACTTTTATGTGCATGCGCACTTTCTGGTTCCATCGCTCTATTGATGGGTCGTCTATGTTCAGGTTGATGCTGCCATCATACATCCCTTTTGCATCCGCTTGTACATTCACGGTCACCTTTACCGTTTCTTTTGACAGTGCCCCCACCTTCGAGGGCGCTTTTATACTTATCCAATCTGCGGGTATCTCACTTGGACAGTCGGGACCAATACAATGTAGCAGTCCTCCATCTATCTCTGGATTTATTGCAATCGCGTTGTCACCTTTGTTTTCAAGCTGTATCTTATATTCGTGGCTCTGTCCTGCTTCTATCCTATCGCGTATGTATTGTGGCTGTATCAGAATCTTCGGTGGTGTCCAGACCTCCATCGAGAACTTAAATGCGTTCACGTACATCGGAAACGGTGCTGGATACGGTGTTGGCATTGTATCTTTTGTGAACACGACTTGTGCGCTGTAATGACCGATTTCCGTATCTTCTGGTATTTCCACCCTAATGGTGTATTCTTGCTCCTCACCTGCCTTTATCTCTGCGCTGTCTGGTTCAACGGTTATCCAATTCTCTTCGAGGATGTATTCACCGTATGGTGGAATCTCAATGCGTGGGCTCGCGGATACTGTCTCTTCTTCTTTGTTTTTTACCTTTACCGTAAACTCTTCTTCATCCCCGGGTTTTATCTGGAAATATTCATGTTTCGGCGAAATCTGCAATTTCGTGTAGTTACCGTTTACTGCGTGTTCAACAGCCCCCGGTGTCGGCACTGGCGGCAGCGGCGCTGCCTGAGCAGCGACACCTGCCTCTAACCCTACCACGATAGCTCCAAGGTGTAGTACCGGTTGCGGCGGCACTGCCTGACCGGCGACAGCGGCGACTGAAAAAACGCTCAGGAGAAACGCTCCGAGCACAAACACCGCTTTTGCTTTTATTTTTACTTCTTCTTTTCTCATCTTTTCTTTTTCACCCCCTATCTTTCCTATCTTAAAGTTCGCCTTTTTTTCAACAAACCTGTTTATTAATATGCAAGTATCCCTATTTAAACTTTTCGATTTTTCGCAAAACAGAAAAACATAAAAGTAGAAATTACCAAATATTGACACTTTCGACTATTTATCGTAAAGATATAAAAAACAAATATTCAACAAATACATGCAGCCACAGTCGGTAGCAAAAAAAAAAAATAAAAGAAGGAAGAGAGGCAGAGTCTTCTTCAAGCCTCTCAACCTCCTCTCTTGTATTTATTTGTACTCACACATCTTAGCCTTATGCCGGCAGATCTCAAGCATCCGAACTGCGTTGGCACAGTGGATAACTCATCCTAAGATACACCGCTCCACGCTTTATTATATCTCTGATTGCGTCACTTCTGCTCTCATAATAGCCATCTCTAACAAGCTCATCTATATTTTCGATTTCTTCTGCCGATATTTGCATGTTTACCAAACTTTTACCATTCATTTTTCCACATCACCTCTTTTTTCTTCTTTTTTCATCGCTTCTTCTTCGCCCCCTTTTTATCTTAAGGTTCACCTTTTTTTCAATGAACCCGTTTATAAATATGCAGGTATCCCTATTTAAGGTTTTCGATTTTTCGTAAACCCGAAAAACATAAAGTTACATAATCGTAAATATCAACAAATGTAGATATTCATCGCTGAACTTCAATAAAAACAAAGAGTTTAAATATAGCTGAGCTAAAGGTTTACACATGAACGAAATTGAAAAGATAGAAAAGATATTTGGAAGAAACGCGCAGCTTGTTGTTTTAGAGTATCTAATAAGAAACCGTGGCACGACAACGTATTTGTCCGGGATTGCAGAAGAGACCGGGCTTTCTCACTCTAGCGTTGCACGAGTAATCGAGCCGCTTTTAGAAATAAATATCGTGAAGGAAGGCAAAGTAGGCAAACAAATAAGAACTTTTACGTTAAACGAGGATAACGAGGTGACCAGGTTATTGATACGGTTTTATGAAGATTTGGAGAAGATTTTGTGTGACTGATCATTCAACGGGTCTCACCACAAACTCGCAAAAAAAAGAAAAGGGTTTTATTTAAATTACGATAGGTGTCATAATTAGATTGTGATGAAACCCAGCAACAGCATTGACATTGACGTTGATACTCATGTAAATATTTTTGAAGATGCGTATAAAAAGAACCTTGAGGGGCGAGAGCCTGATACACTTTATAAGCCCATAATTGACCTGTTAGGGAGAGGGGGGAAAAGATTAAGACCTTCTTTATGTCTCATGGCTTGCGAGTTGGTAGGAGGCGATATAAAAGAAGCGATGCCAACTGCGATATGTATAGAATTCTTCCATAATTTCTCGTTAGTTCACGATGACATAGAGGACGATAGCAAGCTGAGACGTGGAGAACCGGTTTTACACATAAAATATGGTCTTCCTATTGCGGTGAACGCAGGAGATGGGCTATATGCTTTGTGTTATGAAGCGTTGAAAGAGAACAGGAGCTTGTTGGGTGTGGAACGTGCCTGGAAGATATTTGAAGAGATTGTAGGGCTTAGTGTTGTGCTTGTAGAGGGGCAAGCGATGGACCTTGAGTTCAAGGAGAGAAAGGAGATGAGCGAGTCCGAAGTAATAGAGTTGCTGGGGAAAAAGACCGCGAAACTATTTGCTGTTTCCGCTAAATGCGGCGCTATTGCCGGTGGTGCTTCGTATGAAACCGCGGACGAATTAGGCAGTGCATGGGAAGAGATTGGAATCGCATTCCAGATAAGAGATGATATTCTTAACGTGATAGGAGAAGAAGCGAAATACGGGAAGCGGATAGGGGAAGACGTCGTGGAAGGAAAGCCTACTTTGTTGCTTATCCATTGCTTAGAGCACTGCGAAGCGCATGAAAAGGAAATAATATATAATTGTTTTTATGATTATGATATACAAAGGATAGAAGAAGTCGTTAATTTGTTCAGGAAGTATGGGTCAATAAAATATTCGGAGGAAATAGCGAGGCGATATCTGCGTATGGGAACGGATAAGATAAGAAAAATAGAGGGTAAAGAAGAGATAAAGGAACGTATGGTAACACTGGCGAGATATTTTGTGGAGAGAGAAAAATGAGGATGAAGTGAGATAAGATGGCGAAAGAGAGGACGAAACGATTTGGAAGAGGTGCAAACACTTGCAGGCGATGCGGCAGAAGAAGAGGTTTAGTTCGTAAGTATGGAATTTATCTGTGCAGACAGTGCTTCCGGGAGATAGCGCGGGAAATAGGGTTTAAGAAGTATAACTAAAACAAACCTTTCTTTACAAAAGAAAGCTTTACCAAAGAAAACATATATTAAAGAAAAAATATTAAAAAGAAAGGAGAAAAAATGTCGCTAAACGACCCGCTTGCAGATGCTCTTTCGCATATAAAGAATATCGAAAGAGTAGGGAAGATGGAATGCATGATAAAGCCGGCTTCGAAGCTGATAGGGAACGTGCTGGGTGTAATGCAAGAAGGCGGCTACATAGCCGAGTTTGAGTTCGTTGAAGATGGAAAGGCTGGTATCTTCAAGGTGAAGCTCTGTGGTAAAATAAACAATTGCAATGCGACAAAGCCGAGGTTTTACGTCCGTGCGAATGAATATGAGAACTGGGAGAAGCGACTACTACCCGCAAGAGATTTTGGTATGCTCATAATTACGACTTCAAAAGGTGTGATGTCGCATGGAAAAGCAATTGAAATGGGTATAGGCGGGCAATTGCTGGCTTTTGTGTATTAATTAAATCTCAAACCTTTTAGAAAAAGGTTTAATCCAAAAATAAGTTCTTGTCATCAATGAAGAATTCGTTTAACATCGCTGCTATATCTTCCCCTTCTTCATCTGTTTTCAAAAGTGCAATAAGCTTCTTTATATTACCGTTACTCAACAAGAATCACACCTATCTCCGATATTTATGATCAAAAACAATCTTTTCAAGATATTTTATAGCTCATTCCAATCAACAAATTCCCTATTTTTTATCTCTTCCTTCGCTTTTTTGTAGGATTCCATGAACTCTTTGTTCTCCATGAGTTTTAAAGATTCCATTACAACATCGAATTCCTCTTTTATCCGTACAAGGTCTTCAAAAGCTTCACGGCTTATTGTAACGGTTTTTGTTTCCATTCCCATATTCTTGGCTCCTTCTTTCTATAAAACTTGAATATTGTAATTTATAAACTTATTTATCCTACTCCACGTAATTCAGTTTTTAGACCTCTTTTTTGGCTCCTCTCTTTCTCTTACCACTTCACCTTCACTTAAAGATATTTTCCATCATACCTCATACCTTCCATAACTCAACGTAAGCATCCCAAAAATTCCGCACTCCGCGAGCAACGCTAAATCATCCTTTCCAAGTTTTGTTTCCTTAACCGGCGGAATGGGCTTCGTCTTTCTGCAAATAATTCTTCCACCAGTCATTTCAGCACCGACATAGCCCTTACATTTTCCCCTCACGAACACAACGCCTTTTTTCAGCTCCACGCCTAAGAATTCCGCAGCATCTCCTAATACCACAACAGTACCACCGTTAAGCAGCGCAGCAGCGTTCATACCTGCATTTCCCTCTATCAAGACCAAACCGTTTTGCATTAATATGCCTACGCTTATCCCGACGTCTCCTTTTACATGCACCTTCGCCTCTTTCATGCAGCGTGCAGCGAGCGTATTTCTCAATATTCTGTCAGCAAGAAACAGTTCTTCGTCTTTGAACTTGTTAGGCGCAAGTATGCTCTCTATTTCACGCTCTTCCGGGTGATGCAAGAGCCACGTTATCGAGACAAATTTCTTATAACCGTCTAAATCGGATTGTACCTGCACCACGTTGCCAAGAGGCTCGGTAACTTCGCCCTTAACATAAATAACGCCTGAAAGCATGCTCAATCCGAGATGAGAGCCGGCATTTCCTTCTACTATTATAGACCCTACTCCGGGCAATTCCTTACCGTTACCGCCGAAAAAAACGAGGTCAACGCCCAAACTCGAACCGAGGTTCGTGCCTACATCGCCTTTAATATGCACGTCTTCACCGTTTTTCAACGCCTTCACTACATCTTCATACGAGTAACTCGTGCCGAGTTGCGAAGGGATTGCATCGGTAGGATTGAGCCTTACTCCGCGGTGCTGCCAGAAGAAGTTGTAAGTGAAGTCGCCGATGCAGCCCTGCGGTGAACTCAGTTTTAGCTCCATATTTATCAATATTTTAAAAGATATACTACTCAATTTCTAATTTTTTACACGTGAAGAATACGAGACATTGGAAAAAATCGTGAGACGAGAAAGTTTTTAAAAACTCTTTTTATAAATAAACCTTCTTTTTAAGAAAAGTTTTCGATATGGATACCCCTTTAGGTAAAAAAATGGCTTCGTCGGAGGAAGAGGAAATACGGAAGAAATACGAAGATGAGTATGTTGCGTGGGTGCAGGTCGCCGCAAAGGAAATAACAGCAACGCTAAAGAATCTCGACTTCGATAAAATAAACAAAATCGTCGGATTTTACGAAAAAAGCCTCGAACATCCCGCTTCGATGCACCTTCCACTTGAAAGCGAAGAGGAAGAAACAATCGAGAAACTCGTTGGCAAGAACCGCCTCAAGAACACTATTTTGCTAAAAACAAATGCTCTTATTTTCGCACCTTCCATATTAGCACCTTCTACATCTTCCTTGGATTATGGCACTGCAATGCATCGCCGTTTTTTCCTCCGGGGCTTATGGTTTTCCGTCATCGCCATGAATGAAGCTTATATTAAATCGGCAACCGAAACAATGCTCAGATACATGATAGAACATGAATTAGCCCTCGGTGAATACTATAAAGAATTAGCAATGCGCAACGTAAAAGTCCTCACTCCGGTAATGAAAGGAGTAATTCACGAAGAAACGAGGAGTAAAGCGATAATCAAGTCCGGAATTTCTGATGACGAAGTGGAGCAAGAAAGGCAATTGATTCTTGACCTTTCTGCACAATATCCGATTGTTCCAACGCATTTCGCATCTGCATCTCTTTTCAGATATTTAGAGGAGAATTGGGAAGAAGTAAAGCAGTTCGGACTCGTCAGCGAGAATGAATTGGAAAAAGAATGGGAAATTCCCGCTGAAAAAATCGCTGAGTGGACTGATTTTTCCCGCAATTCATTTAAAACTTTTCTAAATGAGTTAAAAAGAGAAATAACCATGACAGGAGCAGAATACGGTATCGTGATAATTTAGTATATTTTTCTTTTGGTAAAGCTTTTCTTTGTAAGAAAAGGTTTTATGTTGCAAATAACGTTTTTAGGAACCGGTGGCTCAACGCCAACGCCGAACAGGAATCCATCTGCGATAGCCGTAAATAGAGAAGGTGAGTTGATGCTGTTTGATTGTGGCGAAGGTGCGCAACAGCAGATGATGCGAGCAAAGACCGGCATGAAGATAAATTCTATTTTCATCACGCATTTCCATGCAGACCATGTGCTCGGTATCCCTGGTCTGTTACAGACGATGGCGCTACAAGGTAGAGAGGAGCCTTTGGAAATATACGGTCCGAGGCACGTGGATAAATTTCTATACCATCTCATATCGCTGGGTTACGCAGGCAGGAGTTTTGAAGTGAAAGCGATAGAACTAAGACCCGGCGATGTCGTAAGAAGAGCGGGATATGAGATACGAGCAGTAAAAACCGTGCATAATGTGATAAGCATAGGATATGTGCTGGAAGAGGATATACGACCCGGAAGGTTTAATAGAGAACGCGCAATAGAGCTTGGCATAAAACCAGGTCCTTTGTTTTCCAGGCTTCAATCAGGGCATTCTATTTACGTGGAGGAGAAGGAGATAAAACCTGAACAGGTCTTAGGACCGCCGAGACCGGGCAGGAAAATTGTATATACCGGTGATACGAGACCGTGTGAGAGCGTGATAGACGCGAGCAAGGATGCCGACTTACTAATACATGATGGCACGTTATCAGAGGAAACGAAAGAATATGCGATTGATTACATGCATTCCACCGCTTTAGAAGCTGCGGAAGTGGCGAAAAAGGCGGCTGTGAGAAAACTCATCTTAACGCATATCAGCGCCAGGTATTCAGATTTAGGGGGTGCAAGCAAGTTGGAAGAAGAAGCACGGTGTGTGTTTGAGAACAGCGAGGTTGCTAAAGAGCTGATGACGATAAAAGTCGGGTATAGGGATAAATAATTTCTTTTCTCATTGCTCCTTTCTGAAACTTTGCCGAGATAAAATTCTTCTTTTCCGATTTTTATGGTTAACACGAGTTTTCGAGTTCGATTTCTTTTATACCGTCTTATTTTATCAACTTCATCGGACTTTTTTTCTTTATTTTCACAAATAGAACTGTTATATCAAATATTTTTTCACGTGAAAAAATCGAAAAGCTTTTATGTTGATTTTGAAGATTGTAATATTACTTTAAAGAGAGATGGGTGAGGGTGAAGCGACAAGGGATAAAGTAACAAGGCATGAACTTCGGCATGACAGACATACAGTTTCTCTACTAACGGATCACCTAGTTTTTTCACCAAAATATCGAGGGAAGGTATTGGACGGAGAAGTGGCGGAAGCGGTGGAAGAAATCATTCGGAAAAACTGCAAAGAGCTGGATATTGAGGTTATGGACATGGCTGTAAATGTGGATCATGTTCATCTTTTTATCAAATATCCTCCAAAATATTCGGTTAGCTGGATAGCGAAGCGGATAAAAGGTAGGAGTAGTAAACTTTTGAGGGAGAGATTTCCACATCTTAAAGAGTGGTGCTCTGATCATTTATGGGCGCCGAGTTGCTATCACGGGTCAGTAGGGCAAGGATGGGAAGTGGTGGAGAAGTATATATCGGGGCAGAGGGTGTATAATTATGCTAAAACAGACGCTATACCGGTAGTTGTAATAGATGAGGAAAAAGAAAAAGCACTCAAAATCGGGTACATAACTCTTCATGCAAAACTTTTTGTGGTTACAGGCTCCGTATCTTAAATGCGGGGTATGTGACTTGGATTTGGAATTGGAAGAAGAAAAGAAGAGAAAATAGATGATAGAGAACGCTACGAATTTGACAAACGCAATAAATATAACAAACGCTACGAATTTGACAAACGCAACAAATATAACAAACGCTACGAATTTGACAGATATATCCGAAGGGGTTTTTATAGGGCTCTCACCAGTGTTAAAAACCGCTTTAACATTTTTAGTTGGTTTTTTGTCAGGGACGGGGGTGATTGCAGTGGTCCTTAATTTCTTTTTTAAAAAGAAGTTACAAAATGCTCAACAGGAATACGAAGAAAAGCTACGTCAAAGGGATATACAGATTTTAACAGGGCATGTTGTAGATGCTTTTAATGATTTTACAACATCATGGGGCGCATTTTTAGAGAAACAACCCCCAAGTAATAGTAGTTTTTCGGAAAGCGCAGTTATGCCGATACTAAAAACGGTGTCTAATATCAGAGCGATTATCATGGGAAATGCAAAAGTATTATCGAATATGCATTTTAGAGCTTTAAAGATAGTTGATGACATAGAATCAATAATAAAGCGGCTGGAATCCCCTAAAGGTATAGACTCTAATGTACGCTATGTTGGTAAAAAGGAAATAGAGGATTTAGCCGAAAGAGCGAGGGGGTGTGCAGCAAAGTTAGGAGGGGGGTTGAGCAAGAAATGAAAATCTTGGAGGACAAAGAAAAAAAATCTTGGAAAGAAGGGTTAGAATGGTTAAGGACCGTACTGCCACTTCTCTTTGTGATAGGAGGCATATCGCTTATGATTTTTAGTGCTTTATTTGGATCTATGGCGAACCTCGAATTCGCCTACGGTGGTGAGTATGAGTTTAGTCTCCTTCACGGGATTCACGCTATGCTAATATCTGGTAAGGCTCAATACATCGTTCAGTATTTCATTTGACAAATAAAGGTTCAATACATCGGTAAGTCTTTTGATATAAGTTCCATTTAACGCATCCTTTGTGATGCGTTATGAATATTGAGGAACAGGAGCGGATTG
>JAUVZJ010000052.1 GCA_030602585.1 Candidatus Methanophagales archaeon
TCGCACTGTGAACGGATATTCTGGCTATCCATCCTTATAGATGCAAAGATTTTTCGTATTGGGTGGAAAAGGAGAGAAGTTAATAGCTCATGCCAAGGAAATATCTTATTAAAATTGATGTTTTAATTTGACATTGTCAAAATAATAAAGAAATATATTTTCTCCATTTAAAGCATTTAAGGAAGCCAACCCTCTACCAATGCAAATCTTCTGATTAGCAATATTTATATCTCCAACAGGGGCACGGACGCTAAACAATATTTCACCTGAATTAGCAATCTTCTTTGGTTCAGAACAATATGTGTCAATAGACGGATATCTTATACCAAAAGTCCTATTTCCCTGTAAAAAAGGAAGTCCAATACCTTCATTATTATAGTATTCAGACTTTGGCGATTGCCCCATATTTATTGAAGCAAATACCTTCAATTTCATTTCCTTCCACTCACACATCATTCCACCTCCAACTTTCTGGTAGTTCTATCCTCCACCAATATCCTCATCTGCTGAATGGCAATCTGGTTCAAGAGTGTCAAGCGTTCGGCCTGCTCCAGCCCCTCATTGATAAACACCGCATTCAGGTTTTCCTTGATGGCATCGGTATGAATGCGGTAGTTGATTTTGGTAAGGTTACGGCGGATGTCCCAGCCAAGTTGTTTTTGCTCTTCGTCTTTGAGTCGCTGGAATTCTTTGATGAGATAAAGCTTAAACTGCGGGGATATCCATGATGCAAACTCAAAGGCAATGTCTTTGTGCGCATAAGTGCCACCATAACGGCCTGCATTGGCAATAATCCCTTTTGAATTCGTTTTTGTAACCCATTGCTTTACTGAAAGAACAAACAGGTTCAATCCGGCCTGATTTTTAATTCCCTCGAATTCGGGGGAATTATTTTGTGCGCCTCCTGTGCGGTATGCACAATACATGTGCATTCCCCCCACAGACATGCCCAAATTTCTCATCTTTTTGTGCACTTCTAGGCAGGTATGCATGGGGGCTGTGCGTTCCCTCTGATAAACGCCCATCTTCTCTTTTACTCTGTGCATTTCATCACATGGCTTATCAGGGTTAAATTCCATTTTCCCCCTCCATTTTAATCTCCGATAAATTCTCCTGAATCTGACTGTTCAGCCCTGCTTCTTCTTTCAACTGTTCTTCAAACTCGGCTTTTAATTGTGTAAATCGTTCCTTGAAGTCAAAATCATCCTCATCATCCGGTAAGCCCACATATCGCCCAGGAGTCAATACATAATCCAGCTCCTTCACCCTTTCAATGGAGGCAGAATTGCAGAATCCCTTCACGTCTTCATAATTTCCTTCAGGATTACGCCAGTTGTGATAGGTCTCCGCGATTTTTTCTATGTCCTCTTTTGAGAACTCGCGAGTCCTGCGGTTGATCAGATGCCCCGTGTTCCGGGCGTCAATGAACAGTATTTCATCTGTCCTGTTCCTGTATTTACCGTTGGCTTTGTTCCTGCTCAAAAACCACAGGCTGGCGGGTATCTGCGTGTTCAGGAACAGTTTTGGCGGAAGGTTCACGATGCAGTCAACCAACCGGCCTTCTACAAGCTCCTTTCTGATTTCGCCCTCCCCGGATGATTTGGAGGTCAGCGCCCCCTTTGCCAGAACAAAACCTGTCTGCCCGCTCGGGCTAAGATGATACAGGAAATGCTGTATCCAGGCGTAGTTGGCATTTCCTGTTGGTGGTACGCCGTATTTCCATCTGCCGTCCTTACGGAGCAAATCACCGCTCCAGTCGCTGTCGTTGAAAGGAGGATTGGCGATGACATAATCCGCTTTCAGGTCTTTATGTGCGTCATTTAAGAAAGAGCCTTCATTGTTCCATTTGACCTGTGAACTGTCAATGCTCCTGATGGCAAGGTTCATCTTTGCCAGACGCCAGGTGGTCTGGTTGCTCTCCTGCCCGTAAATAGAAATGTCGTTCACCTTTCCCTGATGTTCGGCAACGAATTTTTCAGAATGAACGAACATTCCGCCGGAACCACAGCAGGGATCAAAAACCCTTCCTTTGTAGGGCTCTAACATTTCTACCAGTAATTGAACAACGCTTCTTGGGGTGTAGAACTGCCCGCCCTTTTTGCCTTCTGCCAGGGCGAACTCGCCAAGGAAGTACTCAAAAACATGACCGAGAATATCGGCACTTCTGGTTTTGGCATCACCAAGGGCAATGTTACTCACCTGGTCAATCAATCCACCCAAACTTGTGGGATCGAGGTTGCCTCTTGCATAAACTTTTGGGAGAACACCTCTAAGCGAAGGGTTCTCTTTTTCTATTGCGTCCATTGCACCATCAACGTCTTTACCGATTTCCGGTAGTTTTGCTCTTGCTTGCAGATAAGACCAGCGTGCTATTGAAGGAACAAAAAAGACATTTTCGGCCTTATATTCGTCCCTGTCTTCCGGGTCAGCTCCGGCGTAATCACCCTCCCCTCTCTGCAATCTACTGTATAATCCCTCAAATGCATCTGAGATGTACCTAAGAAAAATCAACCCCAGGACTATATGCTTGTATTCAGCGGCGTCAATATTCTTTCTGAGTTTGTCCGCTGCTTTCCACAGTTGTTTCTCAAGAGGTTCTTCTTGATTATTATTGTCGTTCTTGGCCATTTTATCAATCCTTCCTAGTATAGTAAATAGACAGGCACTTTTATTTTTTTCTTTAACCGGTTTTTTGTGAACCCCCCACGTAAGAAAAAATTTGGGTCGAACGAGCAAATAAACTTATTTGCGAGCAAGACGAGTTTTACTCGTCGTTGCGGAGTGAGCCGTTTAACCGTTGTTATGCAGGGTTGCGTAGCAATCTGGCACATGGTTCTTTCTCCGGTGTTTTGGTTAAACGAAGGCGGCAGGATTGATGATTTTCGCTTGCTCTGGTTGTCCAGAGGAGACGAAAAATTTCGTTTAACGTTTTCGGTGTATGCGAAGTTCCACCGAAGGCGGAATTTAGGTGAGCCCAGGGTGAGCCGCATACATCGTGTTATCTGCTGTTCATTTATGGTCATCATTACCATTAAGATACCAATATGCTCGTTTCTCAATTTCTGTTAGCTTTAAAGTGCGACATATTGAAGAATCAACTTCAGGAAGGATACTTGTTAGTAAACTATAAAGTTGTAATGTCAAACTTAGGTTCCAGTTAATTTTATCTCCGATTTTTAATGTCCCGCTAATGTCAATATATGGACTATGCGCTGCATCACATAATCTCTGATCCGCAATTCCTGAATTATGCACTGCAATATTTCTTAATTGAAAGAAAAATTCCAAAGACGGTTTGTATGATGGATGTGGATTATAGTCGAATACCTCGTGAAAAAAGTCAATCCCTCTTCCTACCTCAGATTTGATAAAACTGTTCGTATTGCTAATGTATTTCTTGTGTTTTATCTTAAAAGCAGTCATTTTTTGAGGTATAACTTGATTAGAGATTTTAACAATTTTCCGAACATAATCTTCATAAGCACCTAACATTCTAACTGCCGATCCGAATGACGAGAATTCTTGAATTTTGGGTTTGTAATCCATAATCGCTTGATCTGAAAGGGAAAAGGTTACTATTTTCCCCTCATATTTAAACCGCAGCCAATCATCTTTGATATCAGGAGCGATTTTTCGAATTGCATGCTGAACCAATTTCGCGTTATCTGTCCAGAAAAAAGTGTAGGCATTTGCATATCCCACATCTTTTATGACATCTAAGCAACCCCAGCATTCTTTGCTCAGCCTGATTACTTTGCGTTTATCCTCATACATGGTGTCCTTTCCCCCTATACCAATCTGTGCCATCGACTAAATGAATTGCAGATAACTTCGGTATATCCGAACTCAACGTCGTATATCGCTCCATATTGGTATTATATGCGAAGTTAATGTCGGATATACTTACTATAGATAAACCTTCTACCTCCTCAAAAATCCCACTGCTCATCATCTTTATCGCCTCCCTTATTTATCATGCACATTTTTTACCTATAAACCGTTGCAATATAAAATAACTGTTGAACACACCCTTTCCAAACCATCAAGTACAATCAAAAACTGAGTTTATGAAATCTTTGAAGTTCGAATATTTTTATTTTATACCCCATGCGGAATCACCTAAAATAGTAGCTCACCAAGCGGTATCTCTTCTTCCAACGCCTTCTTGAGTCTTTCTTTGTCTAACTCACTCAATTTCGTCATCCCTTTTTCTTTTTCTATTACCTTTATATCCTCGGGCTCAACCCAGTCAACGAGGGAGGGAGCGTGAGTGCTTATAATTACCTGTGTTTTTGCTCTCTTGCATATATTTACTAAAAGTTCAAACAGACCGGGATGTATATGGTTCTCAAGCTCTTCAAAACAAACCAAACTCGGTGGATTTGGATTGAATAAAACAGCTAAATGAGCAAGAAAACTCAAAGTCCCATCAGATAACTGAAAATAATCAAAAGGCCTTTCAAAATATTTCTCTTTTATCGCAACATAAGTCCTCTTACCCTCTGCCAAAGGTGAAAGTAATTTTTCTGTTTCCTCTATTGCTCTTTTCAGCACATCCTCTATTTCGTCATAAAATGGAGAACGGTCAGAAAGGATAGTATGAAGAACCTGAGCAAGCTGATTACCACTCCTATCCACCTCTATTTTCCTTTCCACAGGCAAAGCTTCTCTCATCGTAGAAGGCACAAAACTGTAAAATCGCCACCCTTTCACGTATTCATAGAATTTTATGGCTGTTGGCGTTCTCTTTAAGTCCCTGAAATTACGAAGTGCAGGCGCATCCCTTTCGAAAGAGTATTCCCTCTCTTCTCCTTTCTCTTCGTCTAAATATATACCCCCTTCTCCAGTACCTTCAAAAATTACTTTTTCTTCCCCTTTCTCTTTCAATGCTAATTTTTCTCTGATAATTTCATGTTTCCAGAAAGAGATCTCATATCCGAACTCCTTTGAGTCAACGGCTGCAACTATACTCAGTCTTACCTCCTTTTCCTCTTTACCGCCGTAAACTATATGGTCGTAGCCCCCTCTTTTGCGTACCACTTCCCTAAACTCTGCATCCATAATCTCGGCAAGAAAGGATAGGCAATCGAAGATATTGCTCTTACCCGAGTTATTAGGTCCTATCAAAACGTTAAACTTGCCAAACTCCATCTCAAAATCTGCTAAACTCTTGTAGTTTTTAACGTTCAATTTTGAAAGCATATTACTATATTTGCAACATTAACTTAAATACAATACCCTTGCGATGTTATTGATTATTGGAAAAATACTGGTGTCTTCTCACCATTATTTCGCCACCTTTTTCCCATTCCAAAGAAAAACCCTTTCGCGATGTTAATATCGCCTCAAACAACTCCGCTTCTACTTCATGCATCATTGGTATCCCTATCTTTAAACTATTTGAGATTTTTTCACAAGAATTATGAACAATCTTCACAGCACAGATAAATACTCCTTCAACTCCCATTCCGTCACGTTCACGTGATACCGGTCCCATTCCACCTTCTTTGAAGTGATAAAATTCCTGAAAACGTGCTCTCCAAGGGCTTCTCTCATCAATTCGCTCTTCTCTGTCAGTGCAATTGCCTCAATCAAACTCCCGGGCAGTGATTTTATTCCGTCCTTCGCCCTTTCCTCCTCACTCATCAGAAAAACATCCTTTTCCGTAGGTGGTGGTAACTCATACTTGTTCTTCACTCCTGCCATCCCCGTAGCAAGCATCACCGAAAATGCTAAGTAAGGATTGCATGCGGGGTCCGGGCTGCGGTATTCTATACGTGTCGCTTTCTCTTTTCCCGGCTTATACATCGGTATCCTTACGAGTGTAGACCTGTTTCTTAGCGCCCATGTAATGTATGCCGGTGCTTCGTATCCCGGAACCAACCGTTTATACGAATTTATCCACTGATTGGTAACCGAGGTTATCTCCGGTGCATGCCTTAATAATCCTGCGATATACCTCTTGCCCACGTCAGACAGATGATATTCGTCATCTGAGCTAAAGAATGCGTTTCTATCTCCTTTAAATAACGATTGATGCACGTGCATTCCTGAGCCGTCCACACCGAAGATGGGTTTTGGCATGAACGTGGCATAACATCCGTGTTGCTGTGCTATCTCCTTTACCACAATTCGATATGTCATCACATTGTCTGCCATCGTCAACGCATCTTTATAACGAAGGTCTATCTCATGCTGCGAAGGAGCAACTTCATGGTGGCTGTATTCCACTTTTATTCCCATTGCTTCCAGCATTAATGTCGTATCTCTCCGTAACTCGCTTCCTGCATCCAGCGTCGTCAAGTCGAAGTATCCTCCCTCATCCAGGACTTTCGGATTCTTATCATCTCGGAAATAGAAGTATTCCAGCTCTGGACCGACGTAAAACGTATAGCCATCATCTTTCAAACGCTCAAGATTCCTCTTCAATATATACCTCGGGTCGCCTTCGTATGGACTGCCATCGGGCTGTAGAATATCACAGAACATCCTCGCAACTACGTCCTCACTCGGTCTCCACGGAACAATCTGGAATGTGGCGGGGTCTGGTTTCGCAAGCATGTCACTTTCGTCAATCCTTGCAAATCCTTTTATCGAAGAGCCGTCAAATCCCATACCCTCGTCAAAGGCGGCTTCTAATTCTCTAATTGAAATAGTAACGCTCTTCAATCTCCCCAGGATGTCGGTGAACCAGAGTCCGATGAATTTCACACCGTGCTTCTCTATCACTTCAAATACTTCTTCCTTACCCTTTGCTTCTTTTTCCATCTCGTCTCCGATACCTATTATTTTATTCTTTATTTAAAACTATGTATAGATTACCGTTTAAATTTTGGTAAGAAGAGTTTTGAGGTAAAAAGAAGAATACTGATGTTTTTTCACAGCATCAATTCGGTCATCGTAAATAAGCCACCGGAGGAGTTCTCCTTTTATGCTCTGTCTTTTCAACCTTCTTCTTCACCTTCTCCACCTTATCCTTGTCGCAACCTGCGAAATCTTTCGATTCCATTGCCTTCAATAGCATATCAAGCTCCTCGTAAGACATCCCTATCTCCGATTCATCCGTCTGACCCACCCATAGACCCGCAGAAGGTGGCTTCTCAATTATCTCTTTCGGAATGCCCAGCTCTTTTGCCAGAGTTCTCACTTCTGTTTTCAGGAGCTTTCCCAACGGAAGTATATCCACTCCACCATCACCGTATTTTGTGAAATATCCAATCACGAGTTCGCTTTTATTTCCAGTGCCGACAACCAGATAATTCAGCTTGTTTGCGAAATAGTAAAGAAAGAGCATTCTCAGACGAGGCTTCAGGTTTGCCGTTGCAATATCCTCTTTTCCATCGTATGCCCGTGCTTCAAGCATTTCAAAGACCGTGACGAAGACTGGCGAGATGTCCATTGTCCTTGTTTCAATATTGAACTTCTCTGCGACCAGTTTCACGTGCTCCATATCCTTCGTGTCACTGAAACAGGATAAAATCAAGCCAAGCGTGCTTTTCGGAAACGCATTCTTGCATAAAACCGCAGTTACGGAAGAATCCAAGCCGCCACTCATACCCACAACGACACCTTCCGCTCCTGCTTCCTCCACTTTCTTTCTAACCCATTCGCTTATTTCTTCTGCCACTTTCTTCATTTCCATTTTTCATAGCCCGATATTTTGCAACGAACATTCAATAAAACGCATTGATAAAAATAAAATCCAAAAAAGTTTTAATACTTTGAAAACTATTAATTATTGAAAATGAGGAAAGAAGAAATAAAAAAAGTCGTAAGAGCGGGCTATGCCAAAATTGCGAAACCGGATAGTTCCTGTTGTGTTCCTGTGAATTCGTGCTGTGGAAGCACTGATTTAGCACAGGATATTGGTAAGAAGATAGGATACACAGAAGAAGAACTTAAAGTAGTTCCTGAAGGTGCAAATTTAGGTCTTGGATGTGGAAATCCTGTCGCTCTTGCATCTTTAAGAGAAAGCGAGACTGTTCTTGATCTTGGCTCAGGTGCGGGATTCGACTGTTTTCTTGCTGCTAATAAAGTTGGTAAGAGCGGAGAAGTTATCGGTGTAGATATGACACCTGAGATGGTCGAAAATGCAAGAGAAAATGCCGAGAAGGGCAACTATCGAAATGTGCAGTTCAGGCTCGGAGAAATTGAAAATCTACCAGTCGCTGATAATTCTGTTGATGTGGTCATCTCAAATTGTGTTATTAACCTGTCACCTGAAAAAAGAAGGGTCTTCAAGGAAGCGTTCAGGGTGCTAAAACCAGGTGGTAGGCTGATGGTCTCGGATGTAGTTTTGTTGAAGGAACTTCCGGATTTCATAAAGAACTCTATTGAGGCATATATTGGTTGTCTTTCTGGAGCAATAATGAGGGATGAATACATAGGAGCCATAAAAGCGGCAGGATTTCAGGAGGTCAGGATAATTGATGAGGCATCTTTCCCTATCGAGTGTATGGCTAATGATTCAACTGTAAAGGCAGTCGTTGAGGATTTAAAAATACCACCTGAAAAAGTAAAAGAGATTGGAAGTTCGGTTATTAGCATAAAAGTTTTTGGGGTCAAACCCTGTGAGACAAGTTAGAGGGGGCTACTTCGTGCCTTGCCTCTGCCGCTGAAAGATACCACCGGGAAAAGCATGCCCAAAAATGAAACAGAAATAACTAGAGTCACAAGGTCGAAGGAAGAAGCCAAAGCCAGCTACAATAGGATAAGTAAATGGTATGATTTACTGACTGCTCGCTTCGAGAGTAAATATAGAGACGTCGGCTTGCAAAAGTTAAGTGCTAAGGAAGGTGAGATAGTTCTTGAAGTCGGCTTTGGCACCGGACATTGCATTCTGGCTCTGGCTCAATCGGTCGGCAACTCAGGCAAGGTCTATGGAATTGATATATCGGAAGGGATGTGCAACATCGCCCGATCGAGGGTTAAGGAAGCGGGATTATCAGAGAGAGTGAAGTTAAAGTGTGACGACGCTGCTAAACTTCCATTCGAAGCGAATTTCTTTGACGCAATTTTTATGTGTTTCACATTAGAACTCTTCGATACACCGGAGATTCCGACTGTCTTGCACGAGTGCCAGAGGGTTCTTCGAAGCGGCGGGCGTATCTGTGTTGTGGCAATGTCTAAGAAGGGGAAGGTCGGTTTGATGATGAGGCTTTACGAATGGTTGCACAAGAAATTTCCGAATTACTTTGATTGCCGACCGATCTTTGTCCAGAAGACGGTGGAAGATGCCGATTTTCTAATCCTTGATGTAACGAAAATGTCCGTGTGGGGTTTGCCAGTTGAGATTGTTGTGGCAAGGAAAGTATAATTCGTGGTATTTGATTAGCTGCCAAGTTTCAAGATGCAGGATGCAAGATGCAGCGGCATTACGCCTAACAACCTGTAAATTGAGTTTTTGCACTCTTAACAAAATTCTCGGCAAACCCTGTATAAGACGCGGCATGTAAATGAACGAAAGAAGCGAGGCAGTTCTTTGATATAATGCCGTCCATTCCATCTTTTATACCCTCGCCTCTGAGTATTTTGTAAGCAAAATCAACGTTTGCCATATCTTCAAGCAGTAATTTAGAATAGTGGAATTCATGCCCCTTAAACCTGCTGCCTTTTTTTCCTAATATACAATCCTTCCGAAACTCACCCTCCACATAGTTTATGACTCTCTTTTCGCCGCTCATCTTCGCCAATCCTTTTAGCACACCACACATCTCAAAACTTTTACCCTTATACTCAAGTTCTTCCATCAGATACACCAACCCTCCACACTCTGCATATATAACCCCGTATCCATCGTAAAAGTCTCTGAGGTCGTCGAGCATTTGCGTGTTCGAGGAAAGCTCCTCTGCATAAATATCCGGAAAGCCACCACCGATATAAACTGCATCCACTCCTCCCGGAAGCTTTTTATCCCTTATAGGACTGAAATAAACGACCTCCGCACCTTCTAAAGCGAGTAAATCCAACGTATCCTGATAGTAAAAATTGAACGCCTCGTCAAAAGCCACTGCAATTCTGACTTTTGCCTCTTCACTTCTATCCGTCTTCGCATGAAAAATCCGTGCCTCCGGCGTTTTCAGAGCACTTGCAGACTTCGCAACGTCAAAAAGCACTTTTATATCAACATTCTCCTCTACTGACGTTTTTATCTTATCCAAAACGCTGTTAAAATCACTCCATCTATTTTTACATTCCGTGGCGGTAATCAAGCCAAGGTGACGCATAGAAATACCCAGCTCGCTCTTACGGGGTATCTTACCGATAACTTTTACACCACTATACTTCTCCACTGCCTTCTCCGCCTTCTCTCCATGTCTCTCGCTTCCAATATTGTTTAAAATAACGCCTGCTATCTGCACCTCAGGGTCAAAACTTTTATAGCCGTTAACCACCGCGGCAACGCTTCTCGTTATGCTACTCGCATCAATCACAAGTATAACCGGGCAGTCTAAAACCTTTGCTATCTGCGCAGTGCTTCCCGCATCGTCGAAATAGTTCAAACCTTCGTAAAGCCCACGCACTCCTTCTATTACTGCAATATCCGCACCCTCACAGCCCCTTATAAATATCTCCTTCACCGTATCAGGTGGCATCAAAAAACCGTCCAGATTCCTCGATGGTCTATCGGAAACTAATGTATGGAACCCGGGGTCTATATAGTCAAGTCCAACCTTGAAACCCTGAACCTCATGCCCCTTCCCCCGCAAAGCGCCCAATAGTCCAATACACACAGTGGTCTTACCTGCCGAGCTTCTGTCTCCCGCAATCAGTATCCTTGGGATGTTCATAATTTATTTACAGATGTTTGACAATTAAATAACATAAAATATATAAGCGATTATAATCAAAACTTTAGTGTATTCAGGATTCCTGCTATAAAGTCAGAATGAGCCGCGAAGATGGCATCAAACAAAAAATATGTGGAACTGCTCTGGGCAGAAAAATATGACAATTATGAGAAAGGCGAGAAGATACCAATTGAAAAGCCAAATCTCCCTTTTCAAGTTGTGGAAACAGTAAACAAACCGAGAATAAAAGGTGGCTATATAGACCCTTCTTTATTATTCCCAGAGGATAAATATCCGGAAAACTACCCAAAAGACTGGAAGAACCCACTCATCTGGGGCGATAACAAATTAGTGATGAGTTCTTTGATAAAACAGGGCTGGGCTGGTGAAATCAATCTAATTTACATTGACCCCCCGTTTTTCACCGGTGTGGATTTTACTGTAAGAACAAAATTAGGGGATGAGCGAATAGAAAAAGAGCCGTCTATCATAGAGGAACGAGCTTATCGGGATACGTGGAGCGGTGGGATTGCTTCTTATCTCAACTACATGTATGAGCGGTTGGTTTTGATGCGAGATTTGCTGGCTGAGAATGGCTCTATTTACGTGCATTTGGATTGGCATGTGGGGCATTATGTTAAGGTGATGATGGATGAGATATTTGGCTATGAGAATTTTAGGAATGAGATAGTGTGGTATTATCCTGACTATTTACAAGGAAATGTGACCAAAAGGTTTCCTCGTAAGAATGACTTTATCCTTCATTATTCAAAATAAAATGATTTCAAGTTTTTTAGAATAAAGGAGAAGTTAGATAAACCTGTAAAGAGAAATATAGTTTTTTGGGATAAAAAGAACCAAAAAATGGATCTTGTGCGAGATGAAAATGGTAAAATTGTGTATAAGGAATTCACTGAAAAATATTGTGATACCGTTTGGCAAATTGGGCAAACTGCTGTAACAAGACCACAATCCGATGAATTTTTACCTTTTGACACTCAAAAACCAGAGGGATTACTCCGTAGAATTATAGTATCCACATCTGAAAGTGGCGACATTATTGCAGACTTCTTCTGTGGCTCAGGCACAACCTTAGCAGCGGCAGAGAAACTTGGAAGAAGATGGATAGGCTCCGATTTATCAAAGTTTGCTATTCAGGTTACAAGAAAAAGGCTTCTGGATATTCATAACTCTAAGGACTTGCTTGATGAAAAGAAGAAAAAATATGGCAACCCCGCGAGACCTTTTGAACTATGGAACATTGGAAATTACGAAACCGTTTACTGGCAGGAGAAAGAGGATGAATATCTTGCCTTTATGCTCAAACTCTATCAATCTCAGCCTTTAACTGGGTTTAGATATTTGCATGGCAGAAAAGGTGATAGAGCGGTTCATGTTGGTCCTCTGAATGCACCTGTTACGATGGAAGAGGTTGAGAAAGTGGTGATAGAGTGCAGAGCCAACAATTTCAACAAAGCTGATGTTCTTGGATGGGAATGGAGTTATGAGGTGAATGAACTTGCGAAAGAGCTGGCAAGTAAGAACGGTGTTGATTTAAGACTTATTCAGATTCCATCCGTGAATGAAATAAAATCAGCACTTGTTGGGTTTGACCTTAAATTGTTGAAGATACCAGAGCAGGTGGTGGAAAAAGAACTATCGGGATATGTAAAATTCCCGGAGGTCGCTTATTTGGAGATTGAAACCGAAGTCAAAAAAGGTGAAGTGACATTGAAAATTACTGACTTTCAACTCTCGCCAACTGCGGAACTTGCAGAGATAGCGAGCAAGGTAAAAGATTCAAGAGAACTCATTGATTACTGGGCGATTGATTGGGATTATAAAGGCGATACGTTCCATAACCAGTGGCAGAGTTTCAGGGTGAAGAAGAATCCGAAGGTGGATTACGAAGCTAAACACAAATATGAAGAATCCAGAGAATATCAAATAATGGTGAAGGTGGTGGATGTCTTTGGAAATGATACAAATAAGGTGGTGGGGGTGAAAGTCAGGAGGGATTGAAATGATCAAAATTGCAGTATCAGATATTATTGATTGCATGAAGAATGCTTACAAAAGCATAGATTTGAGAATTGCCGCGGGAAAGGAAGACGACAAATGGCATAATGGATTGACAGTAATACGCTTCTCATATCAGGATAAGAAGAGTGTTGAAAATAAAATCAAAGGAATAGAATCCAGGATCGGAGAAGTTAAAACTGATAATTTCTTCATATCGCATCACATATTTGCTTTCAATGAATTGGAGGAGCTACTATCTCAGTTCAGGGCGGGGAAAATAAATTTAGATGATACAGAAATTGATTTCATGCGTGTTCGGTTAAGAAACCCACCGCTCCATCAACCGCTCTCGTTTGACGTTGGGATCGCATCCTTGACCAAGATAGATGTTGTACAAAGTAAGCATATCCAATTTTAGCCCCATGCATTCCAACACTTCGGTTAA
>JAUVZJ010000075.1 GCA_030602585.1 Candidatus Methanophagales archaeon
CATATCCAAGGGACTTTTAATTTTATTCAAATCTCTATTACTTACATGTGTATATATTTCAGTCGTTTTGCTGCTTTTGTGTCCTAACAACTCTTGAATATATCTTAAATCAGTCCCTCCCTCCAACAAATGCGTTGCAAATGAGTGCCTCAAACTATGAACAGTCACTTCTTTCTCTATGCCTGCTTTTTCTCTTGCCTGTTCAAAAATAGCTTGAATCGTCCTCGTTGAAATATGCTTCTCTTTCCTTGCTCCAAGAAACAACCAATTTACAGGTTTATATTTATTCGAGTAATCCTCTAAAGTTTCCATCGCCACATCTGAAAGCAGGGTATATCTATCCTTCCTCCCCTTCCCTCCTCGAACATGAATCAATCTTCTCCCAGCATCTATATCTTCTGGCTTCAACTTCACCACCTCACTTACTCTTAAGCCCGCAGAATATATAAGCATTAAGATTGTTTTATGTTTTATGTTATTTACGGACAAAAGTATTTGAGAAACCTCCTCCTGACTCAACACAACTGGCAACTTCTTATCCTTCTTCGGTCGCTTTATCTCATACACAAACTTCCGCTTCAAAACCTCTCCATAGTAAAACTTCAACGCATTGATCACAGTGTTTAAAGTGGATGTAGAAACATCTTTTTCCTCAACCAGGTGAAATAGATAATTCTTTACATCACTATTCTCCACTTCATAAAGATTTTTGCAAGAAAACTTTAAGAATCCCTCATTGTAATGAAGATATGCCTTTATCGTTTTCTGGCTGTATTTTCTTGTAGCAAGCTCCTTTTCAAGACCATCAAGCCATACAGATGGGTCAATATCAATCCTCTCCCCCTCAAAAACTGATAGAAGCCTTTCAAGCTCAGAACAAGGCATTGTCCAGTATTTCCCCTCTGGATGCCATTTATATCCTTCGACAGCTTTTATTTCTGCTATATATGCCGGATTGTATGGGAAACCTATTTTAATCCTTCCATTATTCCCTTTTTCAATTCTTACCATTCCATCATCCTTAATCCGATACTTTTTTACTTAAGATCACAACAATATATAAAACCATCGTAAGAAATTATAATACCACTATGATAAACATACAAATACCCTACGGCTCCAAGCAGTTAGACATAGATATAGACGCTGAAGTATTAGACTTTGGAGAGAAAGGCAGTAGAAGGAGAAACAGCATCGAAACCTTGGATGTGATAAGACACGCCCTCCAAAATCCTATCGGCACAAAAAGGCTGCGGGAGATCATAACTACGAAAAAAACCGAAGATATAGTAATCGTTGTTGACGACCATACACGAGACGCACCTACCGAGAAATTGCTTGACGCAATAATAGAAGAAATAGGAGAAAAGTACACAGAACGAATCACTCTGCTCGTGGCTTGCGGCACCCACGCATCACCAACAGAAGAAGAATTAAAGAGAATACTTGGTAAGCATTTTTATCAATTTAACGTATTGATTCATGATTGTGATGCGAAAGATCTGGCGTATCTGGGCACGACGAGCAGAGGGACACCAGTGATGTTAAACCGGAACTACGTGGAAGCTGATATAAAGGTTCTAACTGGCGATATAACCTTACATTATTATGCCGGGTTTGGAGGCGGAAGAAAGAGCATCCTTCCTGGTATATCATCACGAGAAACGATAAAAAAGAATCATGCGCTTCTGGTGGATGACCATGCGAGAACCGCAAACATAGAAAATAACCCCGTGCATCTGGATATGTCCGAAGCGGCATCCTTTGCACAGCCAGATTTCGTGATAAATACAGTCGCCGATGCTTCGGGAAATCTGATGGATGCATACGCGGGTGATATGAACGCCGTGTTTCTTAAAGGCGTTGAAGTCGCAGAGGAACTGTTTTGCCGTGAAACTGGCGTTTTATTTGACGTTCTGGTGGTAAGTGCCGGTGGATTCCCAAAAGATAGAAACCTGTATCAGGCGACAAAAGCAGTCGAGAATTGCTATCGAGCAGTAACCCCAGGCGGTAAGTTTATTTTAGTCGCAGAATGTCGAGAAGGAATCGGCGACGCGTATTTCGAGGACTGGATGAACGAATATACGAGCTATGAAGAAGCCGAGGATGCTATCAGAACAAATTTCGTGCTCGGTGGACATAAAGCGTTTTATATGAGGAAAGCAATGAAACGAGTCCGCCTGTCTATTGTTTCTGAACTCAGCACGCATATTCTAAATAGATGGGGAATAAATGCCTATAATTCTGTTTGGAAAGCAGTTGAAGAAGAAAAGAATATAAAAGACAAGGTTAAAATGGGTATAGTTAAAAATGGTTTGGATACTTTATTAGTTCCAACGATAAAAGATAGATGAAGGAGGAAGTAAGGATAAGCGGCAATGGTTAATCTATCAAAACAGAAGAGGATAGCAGCACAGGTGTTAAAGGTCGGCGTGGGACGGGTTTGGATAGACCCTGACCCTGAAGTCGCTGTGGATATAGCAGAGGCAATAACGAGAGAGGATATTCGAGGGTTGATAGAGGAAGGTATCATAAATGAGAAGCAGAAAAAAGGCGTAAGCAGGGGCAGGGCGAGAGAACGAGCAATGAAAAGATCACTTGGGCGTAGAAAGGGGCATGGTTCCAGAAAAGGTGCAAAAGGTGCGAGAAGGGGCAAGAAAAGGCTGTGGATAACTAAGATAAGAGCTTTACGTAGAAGATTAAAAGAACTCAGGGATGAAGGCCACGTTGACAGAACTACGTATCGTAAGTTATATTTAAAAGCGAATGGCGGGGAATTCAGAAGTATCGCTCATTTAAATGAGTTTATAAAAGCGAAAGGTTTAATGAAAGATAGTTCAATGTAAAGCAAAGAGGTAAGAGAGAATGGCAAGAGGTCCAACATACAGGGTTCCGTTTAGAAGGAGAAGAGAAGGTAAGACTGACTACCGGAGAAGACTGAAACTATTGTTCAGCAGAAAGCCAAGGGTAGTAGTGAGAAAAAGCAATAAATACGTCAAGATACAATTGGTTTCGTCTGATAAACTCGGTGATAAAACAGTTGTCACTGCTGTATCTTCTGAACTTGGGAGATATGGGCATGAGGGAGGAAAAAGTAATACATCCGCATCTTATCTTACAGGATTGTTATTTGGCAAAAAAGCAAAAAAAGCAGGATTTGACGACGCTATCCTCGATATAGGACTGCATACGCCTGTTCATGGTTCTAACCTGTATGCGGCTTTAAAAGGTGCTATTGATTCCGGGATGAGCATCCCTCATGACAGTGTCGTTTTCCCACCTGATGAGCGTATCCGCGGAGAACATATCGCAACATACTTAAAAGACAGTTCCATATTAGATAATTTCGACAGTGTGAAGGAGAAGATAATGGCAGAAGAGGAAGGAGGGAAAGAGCGTACAGCAGCATGAGGGGAAAAGCAGGTTGGAAAAGAGAGGAAGAGGTATGGACACCCGTGACCAGGTTGGGCGTACTGGTGCAAAAAGGAGAGATAAAAAGTATAGAAGAGGTTCTTCGATCTAAATATCCATTGCGCGAGCATCAAATTGTGGATGCTCTTCTTCCTGACCTCAGTGAGGAGGTTTTAGATATAAACCTTGTCCAGAGGATGACCGATTCTGGAAGGCGGGTTAAGTTCAGAGTGTGTGTGATTGTAGGTGACAAGGAGGGGTATCTTGGCATAGGATTGGGTAAAGACGCTCTTGTCCGCAATGGCATTACGAAGGCGGTAAGAGCTGCTAAATTGGGACTCGCATATATCGAGCGAGGATGCGGCTCCTGGGAATGCGATTGTAACGAGAATCATTCTCTGCCTTTCAAGGTGATGGGGAAATCAGGCGGTGTTGAAATAACTTTGAAACCTGCCCCAAAGGGGCTCGGGCTCGCTGCTGGGGATACACCGAAGCGTTTATTGGAGTTCGCCGGTGTCAACGATGTATGGACAATGACAAAAGGTAAAACGAGAACCACGTTTAACCTCGCACTCGCAACTTACGATGCATTACGGAGAACGGCTTTAGTGAAAACGTTAAAGTGAACTGAAAAAATGTATGCAGTAATAAAGCTAAGGGGAAGCGTGAGTATAAGACCTGAGATAAAGCATACGTTAGAACTTCTTCGATTACATAGCGTGAACCACTGTGTAGTAGTAGAAGAGAATGAATATTACAAAGGAATGATAAGGAAGGTGAAGGATTACGTTGCCTGGGGTGATATTTCCGAGGATATGCTTGAGGTCTTATTTAGAGAGAGGGGTAGAGTAGAAGGTGGTAAAAGATTAACCGAAGAGTACTTACAGGAGAATACGTCCTTTGGCACGATAAAAGAACTTGCTCATGCTTTTCATGATGGTAAAGCGAAGATGAAGGATTTGACGGAACTCAAGATAAAACCTGTTTTCAGGCTTCATCCACCAAGAAAAGGGCATAAAGGCATAAAACGGAGCGTTAAACAAGGTGGCGAACTCGGCTATCACGCCGATAAAATAAATGAGTTGTTGTTTAAGATGAGATGAGGTGATTTTAAAATCTATATTGCGATTGCAAATCTAAGCGGAGTTATAGGAGCAATCTCATACGCTTATTTTTAGTTAGATTTCAATGAACCTTCCTCCTCTCAAAGCCTCCACCATATTCCAGACACGGTTGAGGACGATACGAGACCTCCCTCGATCGCTTAACCATCCTTTCGTCTTCATCTCGACCCTAATCAGACATGCTAACCCCCTATGGTAATCTCCCGTTTTGGGCCGCATAGACCGTTCCCATAGAAACGTCGAACTTCCCCAAGCGGAGGGAGGGTCGTTGTTAGCACATCCCACCTCTGGTTTGCTTCCGCTCCGGGCTGAAGACCGCCTCAGGCTCTTCAGAAAACTTTTTAAAAAAGTTTTATCAAAAATGCTTCCGCTATCCCCCTCACGAGGGACACCCTGCCACTGTTGGCTTCTGCACCGATACGGGTAAACAGCACAGGAGGGATTTTAACCCTCTGACTGGCTAAACTACGAGGCACACTGCCACCCCGCAATAAAATAGTGCCAAATGGCCAGTACTTCAGCATTGGTTGATAAATATAATCAAAACTGAGGTGCTGAAAAATGAAAAGAAAGCAGGAAAAAGAAAGATATGATAGACTGTCTTTTAAGACACTGGACCGGCAGTTCCAACAAGAAGCGATTGAAGGATTGAGCTGTTCACCACTGGAGGCAAAAGCACTTACCGAGATTGTTAAAGAAGTCTATTTTCCATTGCTGGAAGAGAGAAGTATCGAGAATATTAGACCGGGACAAATTGTTGCGCAGGCAATAGACCTGAACGAACCTCCGGGGAAACCAATCAAAGAATGCAAGTTTAAGAGAGTTATCCTGACCTTAGACAACGGTCAGAGGGATCTCAAAATCAGGCAAGAAGAAGGTATCCCTGCACTTAGAAGAGAAAAGATAAAAAGAGTGACAAAAGAGGCTTTTAAACAAAGAACACTTCTAACTGCGGAAGACATGGCATATAAGATATTCAGTGTGGGATACAGAACTATAATACGGGACCTCGATATTCTACGGAAGAGAGAAGAACTCATACCACTAAGATCAACCCAAAAGGATATTGGTAGGACAACCACCCACAAAGAGCAGATAGTTAAATTGTGGTTGGAAGGAAACGAGCCTGCTTACATCAGTAAAGCAACAAACCACTCTGTTGATGCCGTTTCCAGATATTTGCAGTCATTCAAAAAGGTTGTCGCCCTCACTTTGGAGGGAAAGGATAAAACGAGTATTGCCTTCCTGCTCAGTATATCAAAACCCCTTGTCACCAGATATCAGGAACTTTTCGAGAGATACAAAGATGAGGCTCTTCACAACAGAATACAAGAGATGGAGAGCTTTTTAAAAAAGCTCAGAGTGTCAGAGAGTCCGGAGGTGATAGCATGAATCTAAAACGTAGGAAAAACCAATATGCAACTGCCAGGGAGAGATTCATTAAGCCCGCTTTAATGAACTTTCTGAAAGCAGAGTTTCCTTTCTTGGGCGGAGAAAGGGTCAGGATGCTATTCGTGGAGGAGCTAATGAAGATCCTTGACAAGTTTTATTACTCCAGGGATAAGATAAAGTTAGGTCAAATGCGGTGGCTGGCATTAAGTAAGGAAACCCGACCAACCAGTGCGAACCAAAAATTCATTCCGGTTACTCTAACCATGATAAGCGAAGAGGATATAGAAAAATACGGCAATGGTGTCAATAGAGAGGAAATTGTCCAGGACATTGTGGCAAGATTGCTAACAGAAGCATATGAACAGGGCGGTTCATTATCTATGAGGGATCTCTCTTTGATTATGTGCTACGATCATTCTTATCTTTCCGAACTAAGGCTGAAGTATGAAAAGAGAAAGGATACAACGCTCCACTTTGTGGGATATGATCATGATATGGGTACAGCAATATCCCATAAGACAAGGATACTACGAAAGATATTTTTAGAGAAAAAAGATCCGGTGCAGGTGGCAAGAGAAACAGATCACAGTCC
>JAUVZJ010000082.1 GCA_030602585.1 Candidatus Methanophagales archaeon
TAGAAAAACCTACTCCCAAGGACAATGAAGTACTGATAGAAGTTCATGCGGCATCCGTAAATGACTGGGACTGGGGTCTTCTGAGAGGTAAGCCGTTCGTGAACCGCCTGCTATTTGGGCTTCTAAAACCAAAATACAAAATACTCGGATCTGACATAGCGGGGCGGGTTGAAGCGGTTGGTAGAAACGTAAAGCAGTTTCAGCCAGGTGATGAGGTATTCGGGGATATATCTGGGTGTGGTTGGGGCGGTTTTGCCGAGTATGTATGTGCTCGTGAAAATGCATTGGTGTTAAAACCGGCCAGTATGACCTTCGAGGAAGTAGCGGCCATACCTCAGGCGGGAGTCCTAGCTCTGCAGGGTCTTCGCGATAAAGGACAGATTCAGCCAGGACAAAAGGTTTTGATTAATGGTGCGGGTGGTGGTGCAGGTACGTTTGCGGTGCAGATTGCCAAATCATTCGGGACTGAAGTGACTGGCGTGGACAGCACGAGGAAATTGGACATGATGCGCTCGATTGGTGCAGATAAAGTCATTGATTACACTAAAGAAGATTTCACCAAAAATAAGCAGCGTTATGACTTTATTCTTGATTTTGCGGCATATCATTCGATTTTCGATTACAAGCGTGCATTAAGTCCCAAGGGAATTTATGTCATGGTCGGAGGTTCTACTGCTCGAATATTCCAAGTAATGCTCCTGGGACCATTGATTTCAATGACCGGGAGTAAGAAAATGGGTCTCCTGATGCATAAACCAAACAAGGATTTGGCTTTTATAAAAGAGCTTTTTGAAGCCGGCAAAGTAGTGCCTGTTATAGATAGACGTTACCCGTTAAGTGAGGTTCCTGAAGCTCTCCGGTATTTTGGAGAAGGACTCGCCCAAGGAAAAGTAGTAATAACTTTGGAACATAACAAAAAAACCTAACAAATTAGGAGGAATACTTATGAAAGCGATTGTATGCACAAAATACGGACCACCCGATGTTCTTCAGCTCAAAGAGGTAGAAAAACCTACTCCCAAGGACAATGAAGTACTGATAAAAGTATATGCTACAGCAGTATCACCACCAGACTGCGCCAGTCGAAAGGGTGACCCATTTCTTATAAGATTTTTCAGTGGTCTCATAAGACCCAAAAATACTATACCAGGGTATATGCTAGCCGGGGAAATTGAAGCAGTAGGCAAAGATGTAAAATTATTTAAGAAAGGTGACCAGGTTTTTGGAGCTACCGGTACCGGTTTTGGTGCTTATGCCGAGTACAAATGTCTGCTGCCTGAAGAAGGGGTGCTGGCAATAAAACCGGCCAATATGACCTATGAGGAAGCCGCCACCGTCTGTGATGGGGCAATAACAGCATTGCCTTTCCTTAGAGATAAGGGAAATATTCAGAGCGGACATAAAGTCCTTATCAATGGCGCTTCTGGATCTGTAGGTACTTTTGCAGTACAGCTTGCCAAGTACTTTGGGGCGGAAGTTACCGGAGTATGCAGTACCACGAATTTAGAAATGGTGAAATCTCTGGGAGCTGATAAGGTAATTGACTACACCAAAGAGGATTTTACCAAAACCGGCCAGACCTATGATATCATTTTTGACGTGGTAGCCAAGAGTTCATTTTCACGTTGTAAAGGCTCGCTAAAGCAAAGAGGAGTCTATCTTTCAACTTTCCCTACGCTGGCAATTATTCTTCAAATGTTATGGACTTCAAAGATCGGCAGCAAAAAGGCAATGTTTGCGGCTACAGGTTTGAGGCCACCAAGCGAAAAGACTGAAGATTTAATTTTCCTCAAAAAGCTTATTGAGGCGGGAAAGATAAAATCGGTCATAGATAGACACTATCCGTTAGAACAGACTGCCGAGGCTTACAGGTATGTCGAAAAAGGACACAAAAAGGGAAATGTAGTAATAAAAATTAAATAGTTTAACTAATTTTTTCATTTGTATTTTGGATTTGTTATTGATTTATTTTTTCAGACGGTGTACATTGCCCAATATAATTAAGATTAGACTTCTGAACTTCTTCACTCCACTTCGTTACGCTCCGACCACGCTGCGCTTGAGCTCCATTTCATTCCGCTCAGGACACATAACAAGGGATAAAAGGAAGATTGCTCGGCTCGCAATTTTCCCAAATTTTTCTTCCACTTCGTTCCAGAAAAACTTCTTTTATCCCCTACGTTATCTGCAATTCCGCCCAAAACATTTATAAGATACCGCCATATTATAGTTAATGGTGTAGAATGTCAAGGACGGGAAAATTAGGATTGGCTAATAACCGGTTGGCTGGTCTTGTGATGTTAAAGGATATTATCTTGAGGATGGGAGGGAGGTTTGATGAAGAAGTTTGGTGTTAAGGTATCGGAGCGTAAGATTGTTGAGTTTTGTAAACGGAATCATATCCGAAGTTTGTCTTTGTTTGGCTCTATTTTGCGTAATGATTTTTCGCGGAGTAGTGATATAGATATGCTTGTTGAATTTGAACTTGATTATGTACCGGGTTTTTTTGATTTGATTGAGATGGAAGAAGAGCTTTCTTCTATGCTCGGCAGGCGGAAGGTCGATTTGAGAACTCCCAATGACTTGAGTAGGTACTTTCGTGATGATGTGTTAGCGGAGGCGGAGGCGGTGTACATTGAAAGCTGATTTGGTTCGTGTTCATCATATGTTGGATGCAAGTCGTGAAGTATTGGAGTTTTCTGCTGATAAAACACGGCTTAATCTGGATACTGATCGAATGTTGTGCCTCTCGCTTGTCCATCTATTGGAGATTATTGGTGAGGCGGCCGTCGGTGTATCTTCTGAGTTCAGAGAGAAATATCCTCAAATTCCTTGGAGTGGCATTGTTGGGATGCGTAACCGGCTTATCCACGGCTACTATGACATAAACTTGGATATTGTCTGGAAGACCGTTAAAGAAGATATTCCTCCTCTAAAAGCTGAACTCGAAAAAATCATTGAGCACGAGGGATGCCTTTGAAGCTGTTCTCTCATGAAACGATGAGCATAAAGTCCTTGGCATCCAAGAGGGGCGTAACAGCAGATAACAGAGCGTATCTGGCTCCGCTATGCGCCGCCAAAATTCCCCGAAGGGAAACTTCGGATATGCTCGAATGTTATATAAAATGGCCCACATTTAAAAAAGAAAAAAGAAGTCGAAAATAGATAGATGTACAAAGAACTTGTATTAGAAGACATAAGCAAGCACACGAAGAATCTTACGCCAATCTCAGCACAAGCTCTCAGAGAGAAGTTCGGCTCTTCAAGTGACATATATCCTGATATTAAAGAGACCTTGGAATCCCTCTGGAAAGAAGTAAGGGACGAACCGGGTATAAAGGTAAAGGCGGATAACTGGGCTAATACCATTGGAAATACTTTTATTGCCTCTTACATATCGTTCCGGGCGAAATGCAAATCTTAACGAATAATCCCTAATTGAAAGCATAAAGCATTAATTAAAGTTCTTTGAAATATCTCTAAGGTCATCCAGAAAGAGATTATCCCTCATCGCTTCTTTTAGCTCGCTGATTTTCTGCTTAAAGCTATCAGGCTTTTTCCTGATGATCAAAATCACTTCTGCTATCTCATTTTCAGGTATATACTGAGGTATCTTTATTCTTATCTCACGGTCTTTGGATACCCTTACTATTTGTTTGATTGCTTCCATAGTCTTATCACCTCCCCTTTTTGTTGCAGTTCACCTAATTATATTATATACGCAAGCACAACAAATAAAAAGGAACACATACATAAATAAAAATTGGCCATTAAATGTTGGGAAAGGACGAAATAAGATTCCTGGGAACCGCAGGTGCGAGATTCGTAATGATAACGCAGTTTCGCTCATCTGCGGGGGCTGTTCTAAGCTTGAAAGGCACGAATATCCTTATAGACCCGGGTCCTGGCACGTTGGTAAGATTCGCATCCTGCAAGCCGAAGCTCAACGCTGCTAAACTGAATGCCATTATCTTAACGCATAAGCATTTAGACCATTCTAACGACGTAAACGTGATGATAGAAGCGATGACTGAAGGTGGCTTCAAGCCCAGAGGCGTGCTTCTGTGTCCAAACGATGCCTTGTCGGACGAAGGCAATGCTGTTGTTTTGAACTATTATAAAGGACTTCTGGATAAGGTAGAAGGGCTAAAAGAGGGTGGGACTTATTCAGTTGGTGAAATCGAGATAAGCACACCTAAAAGGCACGTGCATAGTGTGGAAACGTATGGGCTGAACATAAAAGTAAGAGGCGAAAATAAGACTAAAGTTTCTTTTCTTGTTGATACGCTCTATTTCGATGGTTTGGAGGATTATTACGATGGAGAAGTGTTCGTAATGAACGTAGCGATGTATAAAAGTAGAGAAGGAGTGGACCATCTTTGCGTGGAAGATGCGAAAAGGATTATAGAAGCGAAGAGACCAAAGTTTGCAATACTCACGCATTTCGGCATGACCATGCTTAGAAATAAGCCCTGGGTGATAGCAAAACAGCTAAGCGAAGAGACTGGTGTGGAAGTAATAGCGGCAAGAGATGGTATGAGATTTGACCTCAGTGCATTTATCTGACTACTTTCTTTAAATCTGCAAGAAAACATCCAGGCGTTTCAATCTGCTCGTTCCTTTACCAGTGAGAAATATATATCCTCAAGCCTCGGAGATGCCGAATCTATCCCTAACAACTTCCCTTTCTCTACTATTTCACTAACGATATTATTAAGTTCCTCTACATTGTTTGTCATGTATTCTTTCTCCACTCCATCCACCTTATACCGCACTACATATTTCCTTAACCCTTTAAGTTTTTCCACACTCCCCTCGTAAATCTTCTCACCTCCTCTCAAAATTATTATCCTATCGCATATATACTCAATAAAATAAAGATTATATAACTTGACTTTGTCAAATTACTTTTAAAAATACGTTAATTTAAATAAATGCCACCTCTAACATCAAGGATGGTGTAACATGCAGATGAAATTGTCTTTTGGTGATTTAGGGGCGGTTACAGAGGAGCTAAAAGTAATTCATAG
>JAUVZJ010000042.1 GCA_030602585.1 Candidatus Methanophagales archaeon
ATGACGATTTTATTCGCACTCAAAGCGGGTTCAATCTCTTTTTCCAAATGCTCTGCCCTATCAGCCGCAAAAAGCAACTGTAATGTTAACAATGAAAACTCCAGTTTACGATTAAGTGCGGATTTAATCAGATTGCCAATAGGCGAAGTAGTAGGTTCCTTTGTCAAAATAACCTTTTTGTTTTTCTCGCTAAGGTACCCTGCTAAAAGCGCTGCCTGTGTTGACAACCCTGCTCCGTCCAACCCCTCAATCACTATCAGTATCCCCCCTTCAGCGGTCATTCAACATTTCCTCCAAAATTTATAAGACATTAAAAGAGAAAAGTTTATGTTCCTGAGAAGAATTACTAAAATTATATGAATCCAGCAGAAGCTAAAGATCGGGCAAAAGCACTTCTAAACGTGATCGAAACGATGTACGAGATAAAGATAGTTAATTTAGAGGCGGTTATCGAGGCTATACTCGAAAAAACACTCGATGAGAATAAGATATTAACGATTTGCACTGCTTTAAACACATGGGTTGCAAAGAATGGAGCAGTTAAGCGAGAAGTTGAGATACCGATGGAGGTTGTGAACGGATTAACGGAGAAGATACTGTACACAGATAATTAAATACAAAATGCAAAACGTTTATTCAAAATAGGAGTGTAAAATGCCCACGATAGCGGAAAAAATATTGTGTGGAAAAGCGGGGGAAATCGTGGAATGCGAAATAGACTACATAATGGTGAATGACGTAACGGGCGTGCCGGCATTTGAAGTCTTCGAGGAGCTTGAACTTGAACCTGCGGGAGAGCTGAAAAGGGAGAAGGTTGTGGTGATACAGGACCATTATGTTCCAAACAAGGACGTGGATTCTGCGGAACAGGCGAAAGCATTGCGGGACTATGCTCGGAGATACGGGATTGGGAATTATTACGAGATAGGGAAAGGAGGGGTATGCCATCAGGTAATGATAGAAGAAGGATTTGCTGCGCCGGGAAGGTTAATAATAGGTGCGGATTCACATACCTGCTCTTATGGTGCTTTAGGTGCTTTTTCCACGGGTGTCGGCTCGACGGAGGCGGCAGCGGCGATGGCTACCGGGAGATTGTGGTTTAAAGTTCCAGAGACGCAGAAGTTTGTGATTAACGGTGAGTTGAAGAGATACGTGATGGGGAAGGATATAGTTTTGCATATCATTGGCGACATAGGCGTTTCGGGTTCGCTATACAAATCACAGGAGTTTTATGGAACAGCGATAGAAGATTTGAGCCTTCCAGATAGGATAACAATATCGAACATGGCGGTGGAAGCAGGTGCTAAGGCAGGGATCATCCCCCCGGATGATAAGGTCTTCGATTTCCTGCGCGATATGGTAAGAGGGGAATATAAAGCGGTTTATGCCGACACGGAAAGCGAATACGAGGAAGTATTTGAGTATGATGCATCGGAGATAGTTCCAACGGTTGCGAAACCATTCTCCCCTGAGAATACCGTGCCTGCAAGTGAATTGGACGTTATTATTGACCAGGCATATTTAGGTTCCTGCACAAATGGTAGAATCGCGGATTTACGGGTTGCCGCGGAGATATTGAAAGGTAAAAGTGTGAATCGCGAAGTGCGAATGATTGTAGTGCCAGCGAGTGAGAAGGTGTTCGAGCAGGCGATAGAAGAAGGTCTGATAAAAATTTTTCTTGATGCAGGCGCTTTTGTTTCTGGTCCTACCTGCGGCGCGTGTTTGGGCGGGCACATGGGCGTTCTTGCAAAAGGAGAAAGATGCGTAAGCACAACGAACCGAAACTTTATCGGGCGGATGGGGCACAAGGATTCAGAAGTTTATTTGGCGAACCCCGCGGTAGTCGCGGCATCGGCAATTAAAGGTCGGATAACCGACCCGAGTGAGCTGGAGCCGTGACGGAAAAGGGAAGGAATGGCTAAGTAAAAAATATGAACCCAAAGTTTTAAATAATATAAATATTTATGGTGAAAGCATGGGTGAAAAAATCTTGAAGGTTGTCCTTTCCATGATTCCAACGATTTTAATCGTCGTATGCGTTGTAGCAGCCTTTGCGACACATGGCTGGGACGTGCAAAGAACCATCTTCGGAGAAGACCCGCAGAAAGCAGTGGAAGGACTCATGCCTTTCGAACTTGGAGGTGGTGCAGAAGAAGAATTTTTTGAATTTACTGGTTTTGAGATTTCTGATGGTTTGCGTAAACTTACTATTGAAGCAGTGCTTCGTTCGCCGTTGAACGTGCCAATAAAGATAAAGGAACTGTCTATTGAGTTCATCCTGGATAGTAGCACCGTTACCGTAAGCTTGCCGAGCGAGGTAGAAGTCCCTGCGAAGGGCTCAGCGAATTTGAAGTTGGAAGGTTTGCTTCCCAGGACGCTAGCACAAATGCAAAAGCCGCCCACTTTGCCATCTGAGGAAAAGCTAACACCTCGCAGTATGAAGATGACGTTAGAGATTAGGGGAATAGAGCTGGAGGTGGTTATGTAAATGGGCGATTTGGAGGAGGATGCCGGTGCTTCGATGTCTGAAGCGACTCAGAAGTTGAAGGCATGGCGCAGGATAAACTGGCCTGGTGTCATTGCAGGTGCACTCACGATTGCACTGCCCTTTCTGGGAACATGGTGGCGGATTACATTCGGCACGGAAGCAGTAATCATGGAGTTCTCGCCATTTGGAGTAGAGACAAGCATTTTCGGGGCAAGTATCCTCGGTGAAGCGATAAGTTCACCACTACTCTGGTGGTTCTTACTTGGTCTCAAACTCGGCGTTGTGTATCTCGGCGTGCTTCTTCTTATGGGCTCGGTGCTGTCGGTTTCGAATCGCCATGTAGCAATTGCAGAGCTGTTTGTGCGGTTCAGTGCAAGGAAGCTGTTATGGCTCGTCGTAGCGTTTGTTGCTATGTTGTTCATCGTTGCCGTGTTTGCGAATCAGGTCTCTGAAATCATCGAGCTTTCCTTCTTTCAGCTACGCCTTCCGCCCCTCATGGTCATTGGCGAAGGTGAAGTCAGCGCAGGGTTAGAAGTCATGCGTCTCAGCAGCAAAATCTACATGGGATTCACACGGGAATTCGCAGTAGCAGTGCTTGCCGTTGCACTTGGCATCGTTGCAAGGATTTATCAGAAAAAGTTCTTATAAAGGGGGCAGCAAACTTTTATCTTGATAAAAAGGTAGGTTTTTATAGATAAAAGAGAATAAGTTAAGTGAAAAGTAAGAGGGGGAGAAGTGATTATGTCTGCTAAAGTTCCTGTCTATAAAGAACAGATTGTTCAGGAAATCAAAGGTGTGCCTGAGGAATATTTGCCCAATCTGCTTCAAATTGTTCGCCTGTTCCGCGAGAGCGTAGCATTAAAGCCCGCTGAAGCAAGTTTCCGTAAAGGTTGGGAGGAAGTATTAGCAGGTGATACCATGCCTGTGTCCGAGCTGTGGGAGGACATTGATGCCGAGTGAACCTGCTGAAAAGGTGCATATCGTGTATACACCGGAGTTCAAACGCAACCTGCGGGCACTTTTCTGAAAGAGTTTGACGAACTTTGTGTTTAATAACATAGACAAATATATACACACAATTTAAGTAAAAGGAAAAATTTGTAAAAATAAGAAGGCAATTAAATGAGAATCTGGAAATTTGGACATAATGTAGATACGGACCAGATAATACCTGCGGAATATCTGATAACGGGGGACGCAAAGAAACTCGCAACTCATGCTTTCGCTAAAGTGCGACCGGAATATTCAAGAGAAGTGAAGGAAGGCGATGTCATCGTGGCAGGAGAAAATTTTGGCTGCGGCAGTTCGAGGGAGCATGCACCTCGTGCATTACTCGGTGCAGGTATAAGTTGCGTGATTGCAAAGAGTTTTGCAAGAATTTTCTTCAGGAGTTCCATTAATATCGGATTGCATCTCATCGAAGCCGACGTCTTCGACAGGATAGAAGAAGGGGATGAAATAGAAATAAGTTTTGAAGCGGGTGTGATAAAGAATAATACAAAAAAAGAGGAATACAAATTCAAACCTCTGCCGGAGTTCATGCGGAAGCTATTGGAAAGCGGTGGGTTGATTAATTATATTAAGAAGCAGAAATGATAAAAGCAGGAATAATAGGAGGAGCGGGATACACAGGTCTTGAGTTAGTAAGATTGCTTTTGATGCATCCAGAAGTGAAAATATCGGTGGTAACGTCCCGGAGATACAAAGGTAAGAAGGTAAGCGATGTGAATCCGCACCTGTTCCCTTTTATCGAACTCGAATATGAAGACGTTGATACGGAAGAAATAGTGGATAGAAGCGATATTGCATTTGTTGCAGTTCCTCATGGCAGTGCAATGGAGTACGTGCCGGAGTTAATGGCGAGAGGAACAAGGGTGATAGACCTCAGCGCAGACTACCGACTGAAGAAGGCAGATTACGAACGGATATACAAGCGGGAACATAAGGACAAAGAAGAGCGGGATGCGGTATATGGGCTGACTGAATTGCATCCGGAGGTAGCAGATGCTGATTTAGTGGCGAATCCAGGATGCTATCCCACAGGCGCAATACTTGCAGTCGCACCGCTGGTGAAAGAAGGAATGGTGAAACAGGTGGTATTTGATGCGAAATCAGGCATATCCGGGGGCGGAGTAGAGCCATCCGAGCGGTCTCATTTCCCTAATCTCGCTGAGAATATCATTCCATACGAAATAACTTCGCATAGGCACGTAGCTGAGATGCGAAATGAGTTACACGTAAAAGTAAGCTTCACGCCGCATGTCATACCGTCCATAAGAGGCATACTCACCACTGCGCACGTTTTTTTGGATGAAAGCGAGTTAAAGGGATATGATGAACTCGAAGGAATATACAAGCAGTTTTACGCGGGTAAGATATTTATAAGGCTTAAGAAAGAGATGCCTTCTTTGGGCTCTGTGAGAGGCACTAATTTCTGCGATATAGGATTTGAGATAGAGGAAAAAAGTGATAGGATAGTGGTGATTTCAGCAATTGACAATCTGGTAAAAGGAGGGGCAGGTCAGGCGATACAGAATATGAATGTGATGTTTGGGTTGGACGAAAGAGAAGGGCTATGGTCCCCGGGCCTGGCTCCATGAATAAGAATAAAAAATGCGTATGTCTGATTTTTCGTTATGGCTATGGATAGCTATTTAATAGCATCAAATTTAGATATAAAATTATGGCATATTCGTTCGACTACGATTTGACAAAACTCCCAAGAGAGTTTTTCAAAGACATTGCGGAGATAGTGAATAAACGGAAATTACACAAGAAATTAGGGAAGGTCTCAAAGAAAATCGTTAGAGAATTCGGAGTGGATAAAATACTTGGAATTCCGTTGGAAGATGCAATTTCTGTTGTCGAAGACCTGGCAGATCTTCATATTAAAAATCTGGTTCATGAGAAAGAGTTCAAAAAAGCGAAAGAAAAAATATTGCTCCTTCCACATTGTAGCAGAAAATACATGGATTTAAGGTGCAAAGCGGATTTTAACCCTGAGTTTTCTTCTTATTTCTGCAACCACTGCTCGACTGATTGCTTAGCAAATCAAGCAACAGAACTTGCCGAAAAAAATAGCTACAAAGTGTTTATTTTGCCTGGTGGCTCCTGTCTAAGGAGTATTTTTGGAAGCATGAATTGCGATGCCGTTTTGGGGATTGCATGCCCCGAGGAAATAAAATTAGGAATAGGATTTGTAGAATCAAAAGGATTGGCTATCAAAGGGATTCCTTTAACAAAAAATGGCTGTGCAAATACGCAATTCAATCTCGATACTCTAAAAGAAGCTCTAAGTTAAAAATGTCAGATTACCCGCGGAGTTCACGGAGAACGCAGAGGATGTAGGTTTAGGGGTTTTGAGGTTTAGCTAACGAGCTGAACCGCTAATAAACTAAACCTCTAATTCCGCGTTCTCTGCGGTAAATTTGAAATGTGACAAAGTCAAGCTAATTTAAAACGCCGGAATTGGATTGGGAAAAAGTGAAAGAGAAGTTATATTATTCCAGCCACCTTTAAAACCTTTCCTATAGGCTCAACCTCCAAACGTTTCTTCTCTATTTTATCCTCTACTTCTTCAAGCCTCTTCATCGTTCTTCTATCATAATATCTTTCACCACAGCTCATGCACACCATTACCTTGACAGGAACGAGGACGATGTCATTTCCAACTCTAATCTCCTCCTCTACTTCTTTTTCCTTAACGTCTTCTCCGCTACAAATAACACACTTCATCTTTTCCTCCTCCTATAATCTATCCAAAGATTAGGGTCCGGCTGGTATACAGTTACAACTATTGCCAAGTCATCTTCTTCCGAATATGCACAAACGACATGCAACGGTCTTTCATTATCTGTTCTCCCAGAGATTAACATGCTGGGATAAGGCTTATCATTTCCATATCCCTCAACGACTTCCCCCCTCATAATCACTTCAAATACCTCCTCTTCTCTAATTCTGCCAAATATTTCCCTTTGCATCTCCTCTCTCGCATGTCTTGTGTATAATGTTTTACTATTCCTAAAACATCTTTGGGTTTTATTAAGCATATCCATCGTTGTAACATAAATAACCCTCAAACAAAAATAATACTTCTTATTTCCCCACCAATTTCGCCTCCTGCACCACTAATCTTGCAGTGTTCTCGTCCTCCTCCACTATCTCGCTTTTCAATATAACAAGCCTTTTCTTGAACGTTGGTCCATCCAACACCAGAGATTCAAATTCACCGCCCTCTCCTGATATGTTCATCTCAACGTCCAACCCCGCCAACTGGTCAACGTCATCCACCGTTATCCGCCTACCAAGCCAGCTCCTGTCTAAGCCATACGCACTGATGCCAGTGAAAATCACCTCGAAATTGGTTACTACGAGTCGCATCTCTGTTTCCTGGTTGATATGCCACAAAGGGGAGAACACCCTGAGGTCTTCTTCCATTGCAATTCGTTCTATTCGTTCTTTTTGATAATTACTCCACAAAGCACCTGTTATGACGCCTTCTATTCCATAACTCGTCTTCGCTTCCCTTAAAGCATCACGCAAATCCTCTAACTCTTTTTCTTTCTCGCCCTCCGTCTCTTTCATAATCAGGGGTAAGCCAATCGCTTCTGCCTGCTGTTCTACCAGGTCTATCGCAGGCGTATGGAACATATACGATTCAGGATTCCGGCTTTTTAGTGTGATTAAACATTCCACTGGATAGCCCGCTTTTAGCATGAGCCAGAGTGCATAACTACTGTCCTTACCAGAGCTGAAAAGGCAACCCAACTTTATGTTCCGTGAGGGATAAAAAGTCCTCAAAAAATCTTTCTTATACCTGAACCCTTTTCTTTTTGCGAGTTTTTCTATCGCTTTAAGAACATTTGAGCCATACTGAACCGCCCTTTTTTTCCTGCCTGCAACTTCCGCCAGTCCAAGATCGCTCGCTATTTCTCGCAAAATCAGCTTGTTCGCATCACCCGACAATTTATACGACGCAGGTATTTTCAATGCATAATCCACAAGGTCAGTATCTAAAAATGGTGCCCGTAACGAAATCCCCTGCCGATTCGCCACCAGTTCATCTCTGTAAAGGTCGCGCTCGTGCATCCTCAACAGACCGGCTAAACATTCTTTATTCAAATCCTCCTTTTTCACTCGTTTATGTCTTTCGTAGCCTGTAAATAACTCCTCTGCGCCGAGCCCGTAGAGAACCGTTTTTATACCCTCTTCCCTTGCCATCTCACATGCTACGTACAAAGGCAATGCAACACCAACCTTCACAACGTCCGTACCCTCAATCAAGGGAACGACTTCTTTCAGATATTTCTCAAGCTCTTCAACCCGCATTTTCTTTATCTTCAACTTCAAGCCCAAATCCGCTGCAATTCGCTTCGCATACCACAAATCCTCCGCTTCCTTCATTCCCGGCTCTTCAACCGCCACGGTATAACAAACAAAATCAGCACCCAAATCCTTGCAGATGTATGCGATAAGTGTGGAATCCAATCCGCCGGAGAAGAGCACGCCAAACTTATCCTCCCGCCTCCTCGAAATACTTTCTCGCAGTAAGTTAAGCAATTCTTCTTTTATCTTCTCCCTATCCTCCTTTATCTCTGGCACAACGGAAAAGAACTCTCTTTTCACGAAACTCAACCTGTCTTCCTTTATATCATATTTCAAGAACGTTCTCGGGTCAAGCTCGATTGCATGCGGAAATCCCATCGCTTCTAATGCTTTTTTCTCCGAAGCAAACGCAAATCCATCGGTATGCGCGAAACAAACGGGCTTTAACCCCATTATATCTCGTGCTATATACAACTCATCGCCTACCCAATACGCAAATGCATAAGCACCGTCAAACCTTTTCTTAGAAAGAAAAGCTTTACCAAAAGAACTTTGCTTTTCTGTGATAAACGTTTCTGCTAATTTAAAAAACACATCATAGCCGTTTTCTCCCGCAATATTGTATTTTTCCTTTATGTCCTTCAAATTATATATCGCGGCGTCTGCTACGAACTTGCTTTTTAAACCCTTTCTTAAAAGAGAATCTTTACATGAGCAACAGGCAATGCAATTTTTAATAGCCTTCTTTGCATTTACAATCTGTTTTAATTCCTGCAAGTCTTCCGAATACCAATCGCCATTCTCGGTGCAAATCAAAAAACCTGCATCTTCGCTACTTTTCAGCACGTCTAAACCGTTAATTACAAGCTCTGCTGATTTTTCGTTGTTAAAAACGCCTATTATTCTGCACATTGCTAAACTATCGTTTCTATCACCCTCGCATAAGCCGGACGTGTAATAAAAATGCCTATTAGCAGTCCGACGATGGTTATAATCGCAAAACCCCTCAATGCGCCGAGCGCCATGAAAGCAAGAGCAAGCATCGCCACGATGGTAGTCGTAGCAGAAACGAATATTATACCAAATGCAAATGATATTCGTTTACGATACATACTGGCAGAAGAACGACCGCCAGAAAGCACTTCGTCTGTTATTATCACTAATTGGTCCACTCCCGTGCCGATTACCGCAATTATCCCTGCAATGCTTGGTAAATCCAACTGCCATCCTCCCGGAACTATTACTGCGAAACCCAATATCAGAACTATTTCGCTAAGAAGCGTGAAAAACATCGGCAATACTATCTTCTTCTCCCGGTATCGCAAGAAAACGACAAGCGTAACGAAGAGGAGTGCAAATAATCCTGCAATTATTGCCCCCTCCTTGAATTTCGCTCCTAAATATGCAGGAACTTCACCTGAACCCATTATATCCACGTTTACCGGCAACGCGCCTGCTCTTAAGTGAATAATCAGCTCTTTTGCCTTATTTCTTCCTTCATCTCCTACCCCCGTGTTTGCTGTCCACCTATAAATAGGCCCCTTTTTCAAATCTGAAGAAGCTCCAGACGCTAACGGTGCACTGTACACCACCACATCATCAAGCAGCATTGCGAGCTCGTGGTCCGCAGGATTGTCGGTTGCACCGTATTTCACTGCCGCATCTCTTAACGCAGCCGCTCCTTCCTCCTTTAATGCAAAAGGAGCACCCCAAGGTGAATCTTCCTTATCTCTTTCTGGAACCGTTCCCACGCTTCCTATCCCTTCACTACCATACATCACATGAGTAGTGATATTCTCAATTTCTTCTATTCTCTGTCCTTTCGCTATCTCTCCGCCCACACCTTCCGTCTGGATTCTTATCTCAAACTTTCCCGGCTTGCCCACAATATCCTTTGCAGTTCTAATGTCTATACCTGCTAAGTCTATGATAATGAGGTTATCCCCGACGGTTCTTATGGTAGTGCTCGCTAATCCCAGCATATTTATTTTTGTCTCTATTATTTGGCGAGTTTCGTCTCTCGTTGCTGGTGTTACGCCCTCTTCAAAAAAATCTATACTGCCGTTAATCGCGCTCAGCACTTCCGATAAATTATCCCTTGCAATGCTCTTCCTTATCTCGTATATCGTGCCTTCATCCGTCTTGTAATAACTCACCTCAGTATCCAGCTCTTTTTCAAGGAAATCAGCAACGGCACTCTCATTAACCGATGCATTTATCCCGACCAAGGTGCCTTCTAATTTCAACTGCAGCCATGACCCACCCACTAAATCCAGACCATATCTTAGATTGCCGTTTATCCCTGCATCCGGAGGCGGCTGAGGATAAACATAAATGACAAACAAAGCGGCTACAACGAACAATAACAACGCCATTACCCGTATGTCCCCTAACAGCCCTTTTTCTTTCATTTACTTCTCACTTCTATTATGTTTCTATAATATTTATAACGTATTTATTTACCGCCGAGATCACATCACGGAGAGCGCGGAGATGCGATAAATGATTTTTCTGATTCTCTGTGTTTGTTCTCTGCGGGCTCAGTCAGCGGTAAACAAGTATCTTATACACCCACACCCACCGGCATTACGTATATCGGCTTATGCTCTTTTGGAAGACTCAAGACCTTTGCAACATCATCATCGTAAAACGCACCTATGGCGACGGTAGCCAGACCTAACGCTTCACACTGTAAATATATGTTCTGCCCGGCATGCCCCACTTCTATGTACACGTATCTTACGCCACGGTCTCCATATCTACGTGTTGTTCTTTCATATTCCGCTGCTATCACAAAAGATACCGGGGCATCAGCAGTGAACGTCTGGCTTAAACAAGCAATTGCTAACTCATCTCGCAAATCGCCTTTCTTATGCATTTCTAACTCCGAATAGCCTCTCTCGCTACGACGGTACACGCCGGCATCTATGTCATCTACGCATTCCTTCCCTATTACCACGTACAACTCCAGTGGATAAGTAGCACCCGCAGAAGGTACCTTTACCGCAGACCATATCAATTGCGAAAGCTGTTTCTTCGTCAGTTTGGTTCTTTTGAACGACCTCCGTGATTTCCGCTTCTCTATCGTTTCTTCTAACGATACTGTTCCTCTTTTATCCGCTTCTTCTAATTTTAGTCGCATTTCTCACGCTTCCACTTATAAGTTTTCTTTTTAAGAAAGGTTTGATAATGTTTGCTACCGATAATCTGCTTGCCTGAAACAATGGATGGCTCCTTCTCGACGTTCAATCGAAAAGCCATCTTCTGCTCACGAATTGAGATTATTTCCCCTTGATTTTTACTTCATAAAAAGGCTCTTCAATATCTTCAACCGCTTTTTTTGCAGTTATTTTGATAATCGCTCCATCATCTTTGATCATAGCAAAGCTCTTTGGATGTATCTTCGCATGTTCAGAGTTTTCAAAATCTGGGTGTATTACATAATTGGGGTTATCTGTGCTTTTTATCACGCTCAACCCATCGCAAATTCCCTTGATGAAGTTGTCCAAATCACCGGGTTTGTTGTGTTTCTGTGGCAAATGAATTTTTATAGATAATGCGATCTCCTCGGAGAGAGGTAACGACCCGTCTAATGCAGCACATGCTTTTTTCCGGAATTCGATGAGACTATGTACCTCGGTCGGATCGTTCCACATTGATTTATCTTTTACATTCTTTGGCGGTATGCCCTCAACTTTGAATTTGTATTTCCGATTTGACATTTTTTATTCCCTCCCTTTACTTCACATTGAACGTTTTCATTTTTGCACTTTTGATTACTTCCCTTTTATTCCACTCAAGGCCATATTATAAACTTTTTCGGATATCCAGACCTTCTTATTTCTCAAATCATCCAAAGACTTCTTCAAATCTTTTATTACGCCTTTTTCGTACGCTTCTGCTAAAATCCCGACGGTTCCAATAACCTCTAATCCCCGCGACTTTGCTATATCCCTCGCAATAGATTCATCTATTAAGACCATGCCTGCATCTAACTCCAATGCCAAAATTATTGTCTCTGCTTCTCCCTTTTCCAACTCTATGGTCAACGATTCGACTGCAAGCGTATTTTCAACCTCTTTGGTTATGAACCAATCAGAGTCTTTCACTTCGGTTGAACCGGGTTTACCTTCCCCTTTTACAACAACTTGCTCATATACTTCACTTGATATGTAAATTTGATTAAACTGCTTGAGTAAATCTAACTTGCCAATTCTTGCTAAAGCAATTATTGGTCCTGCATTTGAAACTATAACCATATTATCCTTGTGCAATTCTTCGTAAGGTTTTGACATCCTCTTCCAGGTCTTCCACGGTATAATGCAAAGGAATTCTTCTCTCACCCAGCAAATCCATCATCTCATTCCTTGAAACTTCCGCTATTTCCGATGCCTTGCCTATGGAAACCAAACCTTCCCTAAACAGCTCTATTGCTATCGTTTTCTTTAAAAATGCCTCTAACTCGTTTTCCCTGACTTTACAAATCGTTATTATTTCGTAAGGCAGTTTCAATTTCGTTTCCATTTTATCCTCTCCATAAATCTATTCTTCCTTTGAATATAAAAACTTTCTTATCCTATTTTTACTGTTCATAAGTGGGAGTGTTCGGAACAACAGGTTTTGAGAAAAAATTTAAATATGGAAATACCTTTTATATCTTAAAGGTGAGGTCGAATGGGAGAAATAGAAACGATATATGAGGAAGGGGTGTTGAGGCTTGTAAAGCCTGCGAAGATAGAATCTGATGTTGTTACTGTGAGAATATTGAACAGGGACGAGATACTGACGGAAGAGGATATGAAAGACATTTTGGAAGCTATTGATGAAAGAGAGAAGGGGCATTATTACAAGTTAGAAGAAGTGTTTGGAACTGTTGTAATATAAAGCCATTGCAAATCTTTTTAAAAAGAAAACCCCAAATCTAAATACAAAGGAGGTTTTGTATGTACGAACGTATCTCGATAGACCCGAAAGTTTGCCACGGAGAAGCGTGCATCAAAGGGACTCGTATTCCTGTACACCTGATTGTTCGCATGTTAGCTAACGGGGACACAATGGAAGAACTCCTCGAAGATTATCCCTCGTTAGAACGTGAGGATATTCTCGCTTGCCTGGATTACGCTGTGGCCCTTGCCGAAGAGCAGGTTACGCCCATTGAAGTAGTAGCAAGAGAAAAAGGATGAAAATCTTAGTGGACGAGAATATTCCCTTGACGACCGTGCGAGCGTTGCGTGTGCAAGGTCACGATGTGTTATGCCAAGCTTAAGATTTTCCACCTCTTATTGTGCAAATGCATGATTAACGAGATTCAAACCATTCCTCTCTTGTAATTTCAGCGCGCTTCAGGATTCGTGTGAGAAGGTCAACACCAATCTCTTTCCGATGTGGATTTGGAATGGTTAGAACCAGATTATCCTTTAACATATAGGGGTGTTTCCCTCCTTGATAAGGTCCGTCAAAACCAAGTTTGCGAAGTCGCCTCACCAATTCTATCCAGGAAACGGGAGAGAGCTTTGATTTAGACACTGACTTCCACCTTTGACAATTCCTCTATTTTATAAACACCGATTGGTGGGAGGGGTAAACCCTTTCTCAGTCTTACTATAATCCATCCATCAATAACCTCAGCCAGATTCTTACGGCATTCTTCCAGCGTTTTGCCTGTCGCCCACACCCCTTCCAACTCTGGCACTTCTCCATAATATGGCTCTTCATCCTCAATAATCTCATACCTCGCTTTTGACATCGCCGCTTCGATATATTCTGTAATCATCTTCTATCCTCCGTTTAAGTTGCACGGTATTTTACTATATATATCAAGCTTTAAAAAAGAAAAGGGTTACTACGAACACTGATAAATGGACGGAAATCCCGGTTCATTAACGTTATTTCTTCGTGCTTCAAGTAGCTTTTACACACTGTCTTTCTCATTGACGTTTATACTGAGAATACCAATTCCAAGCGTTTCGCATTTGCTTATCTGGTCTTCTAAATCTTCGGTTTCAAAACTTTCCGTTCTACTTTGCCGAAACTTCTATATTTCAGTTCCCTTAAATTCTCTACATTCCAATAGGTCTCTCATGCCTAAAACTCTTTTATTTCCTCAAATATTTGCTCAATAAACTCCTTAAGCTCCTTTTCACTATCTATTTCTTCAATGGTTATTTCTTCGGCAACTTTCCTTGCCAGTTGTTCCTTCCACCATTTTTTCTCTAAAATACCATTGAGTTTTTCTACCGTTTGACCCTTCGGTACATCTTCCTCTCTTAATTCTTTCCCTTTTCGTTGTTTCACAAATTCAACTATTAAGTGTCTGGGATAGAAATCTTCTATGTCTCCTCTTTCCCAAATTTTTATATCCTCCTCTTTTATGCCATTTTTAATAAGTTTTACTTTGTGCTTTGCGCCACCCTTATCTAATAGGAGACGTATGGGCAAAGGAACGTTTTGACATACTTCTCTACACAGTTTATAATTTGGTTCCTCCTTTGTATCACCACCAGCATCGATAATGGTAATTCCCTTCTCTCCAATGTTCTTTTCCAACTTCCCTGCTACGCCTTGTAAGAATATTCTATCACTCTCCCCTTCCACAATGAGAATGAAATTTGAAAGAAGGAAATCTCCGGGGTTAATTCCCATTTGGAAGAATTTGCTACCAAGTTCTTTTTTATCTGTTACCCTTTTAATCTTGGTACTCCCTTCTTCTTGCCATATAAACCATACATCCGAAAGCAAGCCGCTATCTATCACAAAGGGGGAATGTGTAGTGATGAAGAATTGCTTTCCTTGTTGCTCTGAAATTTCTTTAATCCTCTTCATTAACTTTTTGATGAGTCTTGGATGAAGATGATTTTCCGGCTCTTCAATAAGAACTATATCTGCAGAGGTATTCTCGATTTCATGAAGGAGATGTAAGATCATCTGCTCTCCGCTTCCTTTTAAGTAGGGATGAATTGGAACCATTTCCCCTTTAATATTTTTGTCAAATACGAGGTCTTTTCCTACAAGCCTCATAGATCCCTCAACAAATTGCTTCATGTCTTTGTTATAGTGACTCCATTTCTTTTGGCTAGCTGGGACAGTCTCGCTTGCATTAGATTTAATAATTTCTTCTGTACTTTCAGGGATAAGAGGATCCCTTTTGAAGAAATCTTCACTTTTGGCCGGTCTATCTCGAACCGCAGGGATAAACTTAATTTTACTATGTAGTAAACGTTCTATCGTTTGAGTGACTGAAGCGGGATCTATAGATACACTCGATCCGTCTTTGGAAACTTTCTTGAATTGACCATTTTTCGTCATAAACTTAGGATAATAAGTTGCTTCGTTTGAAAATAAGGGAGGTAATCCTTCTCCTTCAATTGTTTTCCAATAAAAGCTGAACCCATTATTTATCCCAACTTCTAAGGAAATAGATAAGTCACCTCTGGATACAAAAGAGGATGAAGAACTTTTTTGGAGGGTTTTCCTATCTTCATGATTTAAATTTAAAACTGCATTGATCTTAATCGGTTGATCGGCTGAGGGCTCTGCACCAAAACATAAATATTCATACCCTTCTATGTTTAGATAGGACATATTCTTTTTTTCTCCAAGAAGTCTTACGGCTTCGAGTAGAAAAGATTTACCCGTATCGTTTTCTCCAATTAAAATAACTAAATTAGAAATATCTTCCATAAAAATGTGTTCAAAGCACCTATAGTTATTCACTTTTAACTCCCTGATACGCATTCTTCTTCTCCCGACGAACTTGTAAAATCATACTACTCTCTTAGAACAATGGTTATAAGAGATATATATGCTTTTCCCTTTTGCGCAGCTATTGCTGAGGATGAGATTGAGGGCGGGCTAAGCATCTTCCATACCCGTTGAGGGCTTCGGAATTAGCGCTTCTGTCTTTCTTGTGCCTCCAGAATTTTAGCTTTTATTTCTTCTGTGAACCCAATTATTTTAATCTTGATATCATAATCCTTAAGGCATTGAGACCTCCAGTTCTCGTCGCGTTGAAAAGGTGCAGCGGCATCATGGTCTGCAAATAGGAGAATACATTCCCCCTCGTCTTTATAAAAGAGCTTATTTACGAATATCAACTTAAGGGCATCCGTCATTACTTTATCTTTCTGGCAACCCACTGGACGACCGATATGGGACCATGCTTCACATAGGATTAAGGGGGACTCGCAAAATCCATCCAACTCTATCTGTCTCGCACCTTCCAAGTCAAATTTCTGTTTAATTAATTTTAATCCAAGTTCTTTAGATAGTTCACGCAAAAGCCATTCCTCTGCATTTTGCTGCTCACTACTGTCTCCCGCTGATTTAGTCATAATTACTCCTCACATATCACCATCATGCTCATAGGACATATAAAGTTTCCCTTTATGCGCAGTAATTGTTTGTGATCAAGGTGGTCTAATGCTGGTTGGCATTAATGGCAGCGTTTATTGTTGATCTAATAATTACAATCTCGTTTCTCCATCAACGCTCAACAATTTTTATCTGCCGTTCATAAAGCTCTTTATCGCGCTCCATTCTCGCCTCGTGATAATTTCTTCTGAAGTTCGAGCATGCTGTCAACCAAAGCTACAAGTTTATCGTGCTACGCTTTTTCTACTGGATTTGTGGAGTGATGCAGCCGCTTGGTGCGTTGTGTTTTTGCATCATTAATAGCGATTAATTTTCTATTATCCCTCATTATATCGCTTTTTAAATTCTTCAAAAGAAGACTTTAGGTTAGGGTAATCACTTATACAATTTTTTCCCCAACTCATCAATGCATCCTTACCAATCTCGTTTTCTATTTCTTTCAGATTTTGGATTACTCGATCACACTGTTCAGGCAAGTATTCCATCACAAATGCACCTAAACACCACAGCCCATTTACTGCCAAATATTTATCTTCTAACTTCATGCCAATGTCCCTTAAACCTTCAGCAGCGCGAATTGTTATATCCCATTTTTTCAACCCCTTCTCGGCAGCTTTAGCCCCAATATCTTTTAGCCCATCGATAGCTACATTAGCTGGCTCAAACAAACTCTTCAATCCATTTTTGGCAGCTTCAACTCCGACATCTTTTAATCCTTTAACTGCGAAAAATGACGCCTCTTCGAATCCCTTTCCGACACTCTTAACCCCAATATCACTTAATTTATATACAATCCAATAAGTCTCGTCCCCTAATCCCTTCTCAGCACATTTTTTGCCAATTTGTGATAAGAAGCGTATTATAGTCACTACCGTATTTTCAGGAGCTTCCATAACCGCTCTTTCGCCAATCTCCGTTAGCTCTCCGGTGTCAATGCTTTCTTCGATTCCGGACTCGATTGCTACCATGATCTCTCTATATAGGGCATTAACACCAAACTCATACTTCAACACCCGATTAACGCCTTTTAAAAACGGAAGTAATGAAAAGACACAGAAGACTGCAACAGCAATCGATAAGTTTACACTCTGTCCCCAAAAGCCACGCTTAAGAACTAAAAGTGGCATAACAACTCCAACTCCAAAAACAATCATTAAAAAGACGGTTTCCGGTCTAAATATAATCTTATCCATCGCAGTGTATCTTCTTGTCATCTGCGATACTACCAATGTAATCGTAAACACTAACGCAAGTATAGCAGCTAAGCCTTGAGAGATTGCACTTAATAGGTATCTTGCATTATCTTGATCTGTGTATGGATAACAATAATATAAGATTACAGGGATTTCCACACTGAAATTTATGATGAATATAATAAATTCAATCTAGAAAAAGAAACAACAAATCTTTCTGATTTAATTATTGAGTGTTCAGAAGAGATGAAATATATGATTAGTAAGAGAAATCTGGACCTTAATTTAAGTCTCCCCGAGAAATTATTTCTAAAAATAGATAGAATAAGAATGCAACAAGTAATTACAAACTTACTCCTTAATGCTATAAAGAATACTCCACCTTTTGGGAAAATAATAGTAACCTTTCGAAAAATTGAGGAATGGGTAGAAATATCGATGAAAGATACAGGGGTTGGTTTTACTAAAGAAGAAATGGATGTAATCTTTACGAGATTTGGTAAAATTGAGAAATTTGGGGAAGGATTAGAATATATTGACATTCAGGGTTCAGGACTAGGTCTATTTATATCGAAAGAAATAGTTCATTTACATGGGGGCACTATTAGAGCAGAATCAGAAGGTAGGCATAAAGGAAGCAC
>JAUVZJ010000008.1 GCA_030602585.1 Candidatus Methanophagales archaeon
ATGGGTATTTAAAAATAGTGGTGGAGAATTAATGGACAAAGAAAAGTGAAGGTAAGTTATGACTCTTTACTCTTAAATTCCTAAGTTAAAACTGGAAATGAATTTTGTCCGGGGTTTTTGGGATTGAAACAATTGATGTTAAGAGAGATTTCGGTAGAACTTCCCATATCCTTCGTTTCTTTTTAGTATTTCAATAGCAGTGTTCGCCGCATCGCTTAATATGTTTTCCGCATCTTTATAATTAGAAGCGGTAACACGTATCTTATACCTTGGTGCACCTATGTAGAAGCATTCCACATTATTACCATCTATATCTTTGTCTGAAGGTTTTGTTTTTATCACCTCCTCTGCATTCATCAACGCTTCCTTTATTATTTCCACACCTTCAGATAAGGGACACGTCAGCTCTACATACCCGACTATCTGTACAGAAGGCAGTTTAACATTAGCGATAGCTATCTCGTGTATTGCATCCGCGTGCTCTTCCTTTATCCCAAGTGCAATCAGTGCTTTTTTGCCTACCTTTACGACATCCTCAAATGCATCATACAGACTCCCATAAGCATCCACTAATTTTAGCTCGAGCTCGCTGAGCTCCTCTTTGCTAATCCCGACTTTAGAGGCTGGAGCAGCGAGTGCGAGGGAAAGCCACTTCTTCGCTTTTTTCTCGTTCTTCCACTCCTTTATTCTCTCCCTTTTTTGTCCATCTTTTACCGCTTTTAATGATAAATCTATATGCCCTCTCCGTGCATCCACGTGTAGCACTTTGCATACCACTTTTTGCCCTTCCCTCACGTAATCCCTCAGATGTTTCACCCAGCCGGAAGACACCTCGGATATATGGATAAGTCCTTCTTTCCCTCCATATTCTTCAAGCGTAACAAAAACCCCAAAGCTCTTAAGCTCTTCTACCATGCAAACTACTAACTCGCTCTTCTCCGGCCATTCTTCTCTTACCATCTATTCAAGAACCTCTATTATATCGCTTTTTATCTCCGCTTTCCCTCCCCCCGGCTCAACCAGGGTTCTTCCACAGACATTACATTTCACACTCGTAGATGCATGGTCGAATACGACCTGTTCATTTTCACAATCATTGCATTTGACCCTTAAAAATTCGCTTTGCGTTTTCCTCTCTGTTCCCATTCTCTGTCCTCCTTTTAGTAAAAACAAACCTTTTTCTTTTTAAGAAAGTTTTACTCCACAAATTCAAGCTTAGATACCCTGAAGCCCTGTCTTTGATGAGATTTCTTGCATTCCGTGCACTTATACCGGAGAAAAACCTTTTTTGTTGGCTTATCTCCTCCTGGAACCTTTGAGAATTTACCTGCGTTACCTATGCCTGACCTGCGTTTCTTCTGCCTTACTATCCAGTTCAAGGAAGAAGGTCTTCCCTTTTTTACCTTTTCCACTTCGTGTAAGGTGTGCTTCCCACAAAAGGGGCAATGAATCCTCATGCGTTTTGGCATCTTCATTTTCCTATCCCGTGCTCACCCCCACCATTTTCTTTGCTTTTCCTTCAAATCGCACTGCAACCCCTCGCTTACACAATATCTCAGCGTTGGTCTTTGGCAACATAATAACATCTTCTTTTTTCACTTTATATATTCTTCCGTCTGTGCCCATAAAAGTAGGCATATCTTCTAATACCCGAACTATATGCAGTTCTTCATTTCTCTTTTTTACGGAAATAGGTTCAGCCGTTTTTGAAATTTGCTCCGCAAGTTCTCTCTTTTCACTTCTTCCTTCGCTTTCGCTTTCTTTATCGCCCAACATCAACGCAAATATCCTTTCCTCGCCTTCTTTTACATGACTTTTCACGCCCTCAAATATTCTTTCTTCTTCCTCTAACATTCCCTTAGGTGGCGTTTTCATGCCCGAACTGGCAATCTTTACTATCTTTCCTATACGCCTTCTGATTATATCTTCCGCTTTCATCCTCGCATTCCTTATATCGTCTTCTACAAGCTCCCTCCTCTTTTCATCCGCTTCTCCTTTCTCATCCTTCAACTTCTCTATGTATTCACGCACTTCATCGCAGAAGTTCTCCGGTAATTCTTGCAGTGATGCCGTCTTTCTCTCCTTATACAAGATTTCCCAGAGCTTCTCTCTGTCCATTGCACTTTTTCTTTTTAAGAAAAGGTTTGTACTAAAAGAAAAATTAAAGCAATATATAATTTCTTTTTAGAACAGGTGATTGCTTTGTCTGAAAAAGTCAATCTTGTTAAAGATGATTTTGATGTGTTAGCTTCGGAAACAAGAATTGAGATTCTAAAAAGACTTGATTCAAGGCGAAAGACTGTTACTGAATTATCAAGAGAATTAAACCTTACTAAATCTACCGTTCATAAACATTTGGAGAAGCTAACGAATGCAGGATTAGTTGAAAAGAAAGAAAATGAGCGTAAACGGGTTTATTATGAACTCACGAAGAAAAGTAAGGCAATACTACATCCACATGAACTAACTAAAATTGTAATTCTTTTATCATCCTCAGTGCTATCTTTTATTGGCGGAATTGTAGAAATTTATAGGTTTGTTAAAAGCATCTCACTACCAGAGGAAATCCCTCCTCCAATGGGTGGTGTAATTTACGAACCCGAACATATTATCATTGGTATTATCTTGATTTCATTTGCTGTACTGTTTTTATATGCGGCATTCCGCATACATTTGGGAAGGAAGCAAGAAAAGGGTAATCTATAACCTCTCGCTTTTGTTCGCTAAAAAACGAACATTTTCGATAGTTTTTTAAGGTAGGTGTTTGAACGATACTATCAGTAAGCGCCGAGGAGGGGCGCTAAAAAGGAGGGAAAATAAAAAGATGAAGGGGAGGGAAAAGAAAGGGTTTTAAAAATTTAGGAGGTGATATGGAAAAGATGAAAAAGAAAGGAAAAGTAACAATTGGAGCAATGTTAATAGTAGTATTGCTTGCAGGCATGGCTCTTTTGTCAGCAGTGAGTGCGTATGAGCATGGCATAGATGACGAGAAGAGCTATGATATCGATAACTTGTCACAGGATCTTGAAGATGCCGTAACCAGTTATAATGAGGCGGTGACGGAATGGCGCTTGGACGATGTACTGAGTTATGTAGAGAAAATCGACCAAATTATAGCGGAACTGGAAGCATTTGGCATGGAAGTGGAGTTCACGGCGACACACGAAAATCAAGGATTAATGCCGACGACCGTATCTGTAAGTGTTAATCCTGCTACTGAACAAAACCGAACCCGTCGTCATTCTATCTCAGCAAACGAGGAGCAACTTGAAATAATAAACCAGCTTGTGGGACAAGATATCACGATAGGAGAGTTCATAGAAAAAGTCTTTCCAGAGGTTCTGGAGGACATGCCTGAAGAGATAGCCAAGAATCTTTACGCAACCGAAATGATTTGGCCTGATCCATCTGAGCCTCCAAGGGGAGAAGATCACTCACAGGCTGTGGTGACAAAAGCGTTTAAACCAGCCTCTGAGTCCACCGACATACAACCGAAAATCATTATTGTGACACGTCATTACTCTCAGATGGAGGCAGAATGGCCGGATATAGACTTCAAATCATGGAGTAGATGAGATATGGTCTACGGTGATTTGCCTTTGGGATTATCCACTTAGTTCGGTAACTCCTTCGATGGTCTCAAAGAAATGGGATAAGGATAACGAGTGGGTGCTATTGCATAGTTGCAAAGTGTTGCAAGACGTAAGCTATTGGGGGGCTACATTAAAATACTCTCATATGCTACTCGGTTTTAAAACAACTACTTATGCGGATGAGAATCTTCCAGACAATGTTCTTTGAAGAGCAGTGCAATATGATTACACCGTCATAGATGCCTACTACTATGGTACGAAGCAGACATATGATAGCGATGTTCAAGCTACAGCAATAGCTGATACCTTGGACCAATGGTACAATGATCACTTACACGGACATGGAACAGTGGCTCCAGACGAATATCCAGATGACGATATAGTGTACTATGCAAGTTGGAGTTGTTAAAAGGAGATGAAGAAAATGAAAGCCAAAGTTATGTTGTTGGTAATAAGTGGATTGTTCATGCTTGCTATATGCGGAATTGTACTACAAGCACAAACGCAAACTAGGAACGGGAATTGGGGTGGTATCATGTCTCCTATGTCTGATGATATCGTGCTAAAAACTGAATTGCCAGAAGCACCAGCCACAATGCCAATATACAAGGTTATAGATAATGGAACCGTGTCCTACTGCAAGCCGGATATGATGCACGTAAAGAAGAACCTGCCATCAGAAAAGGAAGCAATTGATAGTGCAAAGGAACGCTTAGAAAAGTATGGAGGCATACCGGAAGATGCTGTGCTTACAGGCGTCGAAACCAACTACTTATATGGAATGAACACTAAAACTGGAGAAGTTGTGGAAAAACATCCTTTAAGTGTAGATGTCAAATTTGAGAGAGAAATTAACGGCATGCCAGTAGTCGGTGCTGGTGGAGAGATAGATATATCACTTGGCCGGGATATTTATGAACCGGCTTTAGGATATTTTCTGACCTAAGGCGTTTTTTCTTTAATTTCCGCAGCACCTCTGCACATAAAATAAAGGGCAACATGCTCAGGCACCGAAGCAATTTCGCCTTCTTCCACCTTATATCTTCCACCTTTCATCTTTATCGAAGAGCTTCGAGCCATACTTATTTCAACTGGCGAATCGCCGAATACAACCGCATCCTCTAAGGGGTTGAAGTCCTTAAAAGTTTCCATTCTTAGAGGTTTTGCCTCCAAACTCGATTTTCCATGTAGCGAGGTGGGCAGTCGGATAAGCCTTTTTATGTCCGCAGTGACAGGCTCGTCAGGTCTATCTGCGGATTTTACACGCACCGCTTCTGTTACCGTCTTTGTTATTCCTCCCCATATTGGCTTAAAGAACCGGGGGATTTGACCTCTTTCTATTCGCTTCATCACTGTCTCATCCTTTGCAATTCTTATCATCTCTTTTGCCTTCTTCTTTTCCATCTCACCAACCTTTTTTACCACTTCGATAGCCTTTTCTTCTTCCATTTCCGCTATTTCGTGAAAAAGGTCTATCCATCCTTTAAGAAGTCGTTTGCCCCATCCCTCTGGTATCAACCTCAAATCCCCTCTCCCCGGCTTTTCATCGCCATAATCCTTTTCCTTCAAATCCACAGCTAAAAATCTGTCCATGTCGAGCCCTGTTGCCATCACATAATCAACTATTTCCCTTCTTTCCCGGCTTCCAAGCCCTCGCACTTCTTCTGTTTTTATATGTATATGATAGCCACGTGACCCTGAAAAAACCAGTTCTATATCTTCTTCACGAAATCCAAAATCGTCGAGCAGAAAGTCAATCAATTTCACCGTTTCTTTTTTCACGAGTTCCAACATCTCCTCATAAGAATACCGCTGGAACTCTGCTTCACTTATGATATGGTCTGCATCGAGGTCAAAAATCAAGTCAGCGCCGAGCCAGCCTTTACTTCTCATGGAGGCTGCGGGATATTTATAAATAGCGGAGGAGTGATATGCATGGGCAGGGGCATTCTCCCTGAGGTAATTCACTAACTCTTCTTTAGTGGCGAAAGATTTGTGCCTTCTCATTACGAGTTTCGCAGGATAATACTGGTCAAGGAGAACAAAGCCCCACTCTCGCATCCATAAATCCTTCGGGATTTTTATTTCCGCCCGTCCATAATATTCTTCAAATTTGCTCTTCACAAATCTTTTTGTTCTCTCATTCATTTATTCTCTTGTGAAGTGAGTTTGTAAAGAAAAACCTTTAATATAAAACATGAAATACGAAATAGCGGAGCTTGACAAAATGGTTGAACAGCTTTCAAGAGATAGCAGAGGGTTGTTTAACCGTTTATATTCGTTTGAAATTTCCACAGGCAGTCTGGATATTCCCGCGGAGATGGAGAATTGGGCGAAAAAGACTTTTGGCTCTGTTGAAAGAGTCGAAAATCAGCGAATAGTATCAATCAAAAACAAATTTACTGGCGAACATAGCCTGTTTAACAAGTTGAGAACTGATAGACCAGTCGAAGCGAAATCCGCGATTGAATTAAGGGAGTTTAAAGAAAAAGAGAATTGTCTTTTTTGTAATCCCGAAAAGCAAACACCATCAGATGTGTTTGGCAGGATAAAAGGAAAATATTGTATTACGGCAAGCAACATAGCAAAGTATGATTCTTTCCATAGCTTAATAATTTTTAATGAACATAATCCTTTGGAGATGAAAAAGAAATGGATAGAGGATTATTTGAGAACCGCAGAGCTCTGGTTTGATGAAGTCTCTAAATCCGATGTGGAAAAGGAACTGCAAAAGTTCTTTATGTGGAATTGTCTCTGGAGAAGTGGTGCTTCGATTATTCACGGGCATATACAATTAACTGCCGCTGAGGAGCGGTATGGTAAATTGGAAGTTTTAGAAAAAGTCGCAGCCGATTATAAAAGAGAATTTAACTCATCATATATTGAGGATTTATACAAAGTTCACAAGAGTTTAGGGCTTGCGAGCGAGAATAAAGGAGACCGAATTTTGGTTTATTTGACGCCAGTAAAAGAGAAAGAGATTTTTGTTATCAGTAAAGCGAGGAGAAGTGATGAGATGGCAGATACAATTTATAAATTATTGAGGTCTTATTTAAATATGGGTGTGCAATCTTTCAACTTAGCTATCTTTCAGTTGGGAGATTATCATATCGTCAGGCTTGTGGATAGAGGTTCGTTAGAGGATAGGAACTCAGATATAGGGGCTATGGAACTTTATGCCGCTTCTGTTATTTCCTCGGACCCTTTTAAGTTAGCACAGGTTCTTTTATCAAAAAATTCCGAATTTCAAGCACCAAATTCTAAACAAATCTAAAAGGAAAAGTTTTAGTAAAGCTTCTTGCTTGGAAAAAGGTTTATGAGGAGCATATTCGTTTTAGAGGAGCAGACGATAGGAAAAATCGCCGCTGGTGAGGTCGTAGATAGACCTGCATCGGTGGTTAAGGAAATGATAGAGAATTCCATAGATGCCGGAAGCCGCAGAATGGTTGTGGAGGTGGGTAATGGCGGAAGGGATTATATCAGGATAACAGATGATGGGTGTGGTATTTGCGAAGGAGACGTAGAAGTCGCGTTTGAAAAACATGCAACCAGCAAAATAACAAGAATAGAAGACCTGGCATCTTTACAAACGCTTGGATTCCGGGGTGAGGCGTTGCCAAGCATAGCAGCCGTGTCGAGGATAGAGATGAGCACAAGGCACAGGAGCGAAGATTTTGGCACTCATCTAAAAGTGGAGGGTGGCGTGATAAAAGAAAGAAGGAGGATAACCAGAGGGGTCGGCACTACAATAGAAGTCAAAAGCCTGTTTTACAACCTCCCTGCAAGAATCGGCACCATAAAATCGAAATCCACCGAACTAAGACACATAGTGGACGTGTGCATAAATTATGCGGTAATCCATCCAGAGATAAAATTTGAGCTCTTTCATGACGAAAAGCCCATAATAAGCACGTCAGGCAATGAAAAAATGCTGGATGCCATCGTCAATACTTACGGGAGTAGCGTTGCTAAAGAGCTTATCGAGCTAAAAGAGCCGGATTCACCTGCTTCTTCTCCTCTTATTGACTTCAATATCAACGTCAGCGGCTATATCTCCAAACCTTCTGCATCCTACGGCACAAAAAAACACCTGTTCACGTATGTAAACCGGAGGTTTGTAAGGAGCGAACTCATGGACAAAGCGATAAAGAGGGGTTATATGTCTTTGTTACCGAAGCACGCTTATCCCTTTGCCGTTATTTCTCTTTCTATTGACCCAAACGAAATAAATGTAAATATACATCCAAAGAAGTATGAAATAAGTTTTTACCATACTGATGACGTTTTTCATTTTATAGCGAACTCGGTGTCCACGACGTTACGTCATGCAGATTTAATTCCCGAGGTTGTTCAGCGAGAAAAAAGTGTAGAAGCAGGTGCTGAAGCTGTTGATCTCTTTGGTCTCCAGCGAGAGAAAAAAGCGCACGTGAATGTGCAAACTTCTTTTCACGCAGATGTAGCAGAGACCGGCGAAAAGGAAGAAGGTGGCTGTTTGGACATACGTTCTACTCCTTTATATCAAGTCCTCGATAGTTATATCATAGCACAGAGTGAAGAGGACGACGTGATTATGATAGATCAGCATGCTGCGGCTGAACGAATAAACTTCGAGAGGTTGATTAAGAATCATGGTGGAAGAATAGATAAGCAAGCACTTTTAAGACCCTACGTGCCTGAACTCGGTCCACATCAACTGTATTTAATCAGAGAGAACGAGGAAGCACTTAGAGATATGGGATTCGATATAGAGCGGTTTGGCGAAGACGGTTATATTATAAGGGCGATACCAGTAGTTTTTCACGGTATGATTGGCGAGGAGGAGATAACAGAGGTAATAGAGCGGTTAGTGGAGGAAAGTGGAAAAAATGAGGAGCGGATAACGGTTCTGTTCAGCACCGCGGCGTGCAAAGCAAGTATAAAGGCAGGTGAGAAGTTGTCTTATGAAGGTATGCGGGAGATAGTGGAAGGGTTGAGAAACGCAAAGATTCCTTATACATGCCCGCATGGAAGACCAACGATGATTCGGTTAAGCCAGAAAGAAATAGAGAAGAGGTTTAAGAGGCGGTAAAATACTTATAATAAAAGGGAGCTTGTAAAGCTATAATCATCTATGGAAATAGACTACCATAAGATAGGACTGAAAGCAGGCTTGGAAATACACCAGCAGCTCGACACGAGAACCAAACTCTTCTGCAAATGCCCCACCACGCTGAGGGAAAAGAAAGAGTCTATCTTTTCCTTTAAACGGTATCTGAGAGCGTCAAAGAGCGAAATGGGCGAAGTGGACGAAGCGGCGCTTGAGGAGGAGAAATACAGCAGGACATTTATTTATAAAGGATATGACAGCACCTGTTTGGTGGAAAATGACGAAGAACCGCCGAGGGAATTGAACCAAGAAGCCATTGACATTTCCTTAGAAGTAGCACTGCTTTTGAACATGAATCCGGTGGATGAGGTTCATACGATGCGAAAAATTGTGATTGACGGGTCTAACACGTGTGGGTTCCAGAGAACTGCGTTAGTTGCGACAGATGGTCGGCTCTCGACAGAAGAGGGTCTTGTTAGAGTGGATTTGCTTTGCTTAGAAGAAGATGCGGCACAGAAGATAGAAACAGAAGGTAATGCCGTTGGTTATTCCTTAGATCGATTGGGCATACCGCTTGTAGAAATAGGCACTGCTCCTGATATAAAGACGGCAGAGCAGGCGAGGAAAGTAGCAGAGCAATTAGGCATGATATTGCGTTCCACAGGTAAGGTGAAACGCGGATTAGGAACAATCAGGCAGGACATAAACATTTCGATAGAAGGCGGCGCTCGTGTGGAGATAAAGGGCGTTCAGAACTTGAGACTGATAGGCGAAATAGTGAAAAACGAAATCGTTCGACAGTTAAAGCTTATAGAGCTAAAAGATGCGTTGAATAAAAGAGGAGCGAAGGTTGAGCATCGAATTGAGGATTTATCTGTGATATTTGAAGGCACTGCTTCAAAGGTAATAAAAAAATCAGGCGGGGAAGTGTTTGGGGTATGCCTGCGTGGTTTTTCCGGGATACTCGGGACAGAAATACAACCGGGGAGAAGGTTTGGCAGTGAATTGGCGGATTTCGCAACTAAGTACGGTGTGGGTCTGATGCATACCGATGAGCTTCCGGCGTATGGTATAAGCGAGGAAGAGGTAGAGCGTCTGAAGAGAACTTTTGACGCTGCTGAAGATGATTGCGTGGTAATCGTTGCGGCAGAGCGAGAACGTGCGGAGGTAGCGATGAAAGCAGTGCTGAGAAGGGCTGAGGTAGCGATGCGAGAAATACCAAAAGAGACGAGAAGAGCGTTGCCAAACGGAAGCAGCGCTTATATGCGACCTCTACCCGGTGCAGCGAGGATGTATCCGGAAACAGACGTGCCGCAGGTAGATATAGATGAGCAAAGGCTGAAAGAAATAAAAAGCAAGCTTCCTGAGACTTTTGAGCACCGAAAAGTGAGATATAAGGAAAAGTTCGGCTTAAATGACGAACTCGCGGATAAAATCTCCCGGAACGTTAATTTCTCTATTTTTGAACGCATAATGGATTCGTATGAGAACATACCCGCAACGTTAGTGGTCAGAACTCTTACGGATACGTTAACAGAGTTGATGCCGGAAGGAATAGAAGTGGAAACGCTGGAAGACCGTCATTTCTTGGATACGTTCGAGCAACTCACGGCGAATGCGTTTGGGAAGGAAGCAATACCGGATATTTTGAAATTTTTGGCGAACAAGCCTGAGACGAGTGTAGATAAGGCAGTAGAAGAAATCGGGCTTAGTGTGGATATGAAGGTGGTAGAGAGGCTTATAGAGGATATAGTGAACTCGAAGACGGATTTTATACGTGAGAAGGGTGCAAGAGCAGTGGGACCGTTGATGGGCGTTGTGATGAAGGAATTGCGTGGAAAAGTGGATGGAAAGGTGATAAGTAAATTATTGGCTGAGAAGGTGAAAGAGGTTCTGGAGGGTGGTTAAATAAAGAAGAAGTTATCAATAATCCTGAATGCTCTCCAGGTCCAAGAGAGCTGGTTTAGTCCACTCAAGCTTCATTGTGAAAGAAGTCTCTTTTTAACTTCCTCGTGAGAGATAACCTGCCCTTCTTCAGCAGCTTTCAAAGCAACTGCTAATTTCTTCTTAACATACAATTCATACATAAGGTCATCCCATGTTGCATGTTCTGGCAATTTGTCAATGAGTTTCTTTGCTTCTTCTTTAACGATACTCATGGCTTTTTTATCCACCTATAATTTATTTTTGGCACCAGTCCATAAAAACTTTCCGGTTCTTGCGAGTACAAGTTGTGCTGGTGTAATTCCAACAGTAAAACTTCATCGGGCTTTTTGCTTTGTTTCACGAATAGAGCTTTTATATCCAATATTTCTCTACCCAAGTATAGGGAAAAGGTGTTGCTCGGTGAGGTGGCGGAAGCGGTGGAAGAAATTATTTAATTAACTTTCTCCTAAATATATTCCCATGAAAGAAGAGAAGACAATCGAAAGTAAGCAGATATACAAAGGAAAAGTTATTCAGTTAAGGGTTGATACAGTTTCATTGCCGGATGGCAGGACAAAAATGCGTGAAATTGTCGTTCATCCCGGTGCGGCAGCTATTGTTCCTTTGATGAACGAAGGTGAAGAGGTATTGTTAGTGGAGCAATACCGAAAAGCTGTTAGCAGTCCAACTTTAGAGATACCCGCAGGCACACTTGAAGAAGGCGAGTCGCCAGAAGAGTGTGCTAAACGGGAACTAATCGAGGAGACCGGTTTTCAAGCTTTAAAATCGGATAAGCTGATAGAATATTACCCCTCGCCGGGTTTTAGTAGCGAGATAATACACATCTTCAAAGCAAGTGGGCTGAAGAAAGTTTCTGATGCCGAAGCGGAACTTTCGATAACGTTTGTGCCGTTGGATGAGTTATTAGCCATGATAAAGAGGGGTGAGATAAAAGATAGTAAGACAGTAATTGGTGTGCTGATGATTGCGAGATAGAAAAATGGATGATGAAATAGAGATAAGCGTTCATTTATGGTGGGAACATAGGATAAGAAAGGTAACGATAAAAAAGGGTGAAACGTCGGTTGCAATATGGTTTAGAAACTTTGGATATATCGCCCTTAGTGATGAAAAAACGCAAAACATTTTTGCCGGGATAATAAAGGGCTTATTGGGAATAAAAGAAGAAATTCCTGAGGTGCATCTTACAGTTAAAAGGGATGGAAAGGAAAAAGATCTTGTAATAAATAAAGGAGAAAACTTAGAAGAGCTCGTTAGAAAGACATTTATTGAATAACACTTGAATCAAAAAATGCATGAAGAAGAGGAAAAGAAAAAGGAAGAGGCAGAAGAAAAAATAGAAATATCAGTTGTGCTCCCGGCGCATAACGAAGCTGGAAGGATAGAGGATGCGGTGAAGCAGACGAAGAAAGCGTTAGCCGATGTCTCCTCCTCTTATGAGATAATCATTGCAGAAGACGGAAGCACTGACGGCACGGCAGAAATAGCGAGTCGAATAGCATCCGAAGACCCTTTCGTCAGGTTTATGCACAGCGAATCGAGATTAGGCAGAGGGAAAGCGCTTAATCACGCTTTTAAACTCGCCAAAGGTGAAATTTTAGTTTATATGGATGCTGACCTCTCCACAGATTTGATATATTTAAAGCCATTAATAGAAGCGATAGAAAAAGAGAAATACGAGTTCGCAACCGGGTCGAGAATGAAGAAGGGAAAGGAAGTGAAGAGGTCTTTTAAGCGCGCTGCGATGAGTAAGGTTTTCAATTTCATCGTGCGAAAAATTCTGAGGTCCGGGATAAGCGACCATCAATGCGGGTTCAAGTCCTTCCGAAAAGATGCCTTAATGCGTATCCTGAACGAAATAAAGGATGAGCACTGGTTCTGGGATACTGAGATGCTTGTGCGAGCACAAAGGAAGGGCTATAAAATCAAGGAGATACCGGTGAGATGGGAGGATAAAGGCGGTGCAGGAACAAAAGTGAAAGTTTTCAGTGATGGAACTGCAATGTTCTCTAAAATAATAAAGTTGCGTTTTGAAATATGAATAAACACTCCAATTTTTATACCACTAATTCAAACTAAAATATAGACTAATAATAAAAATTTTTTAAACTCCGTTTAATTCTTGAACAAAATATTATCCTTTAGTTAACTATATATATTTCCTTTTTGAATCTATTATGTTAGAGATTTAAAAGGAGCGGATAGAATATGGGATGCTTATTAAACCCTATGCGGATACGTGTCTTGCATGTGGACGACGAACCAGAGGTATTGGAGTTAACACAGATATTCCTGAGAAGGGAAGGCGAATTTGAAATCACCAGTGTGGATTCCGCAGAAGAAGCGTTGACTAAACTCGAAAAAGGACGCTTTGACGTGATTATCTCTGATTGCAGGATGCCGGGAATGGATGGACTCGAATTTCTGGAAGAAGTGAGAGAAACCATGGGCAGCATCCCTTTTGTTTTCTTCAGCGGGATAGAGGACCCGGAAGTTATAGAGGCAGCCTGGAAGAAAGGCGCGAACAGATACATTATGAAGAATGGGAATCCCACCTTTACGTGGAAGGAATTGGCACAAGCCGTGCGAGAGTTGATGATGGGGGAAAAAGAAGTGGAACTGCAGCGTGAAGAAGAGGAAATAGTTATCGGAAGTCGTTCTGGGATGAGAATCTGAAAACACGGGCACGGGGAGTAATGGTGAACAAAAAATAACAATAGAAGAAAGTTATACTATATACAATAATAATATGGAAAAAAATATACCATATGCACAATAAAAAGATGAAATGTAGAAAAGTATATTATAGATGAGAGAGTTATGGATGAGAGAGGGTAAATGCTCTGGCGAGAGAAACATCTGCTCGGAATCCTCGAGGATGGGAAATTAAGCACAACAGAAGTGGTTGAACGAGCATGTATGAGTAAAGCGACCGCTTTGAAATATCTCGAGGGTCTTAAAGGCATGGGATTAGTCAATTGCGAGAAGATAGGTCCTACAAAGCTCTGGTCCCTGGCAAAGGAAGCGGAAGAGGAAGTCAGAGTCGAAAACGAAGAAAAGACCAACCCTCAAGTTGAGCAAAAGAGGGTAGAAGAATGTATATCTGTGGACAGAAGGATATTCAAGCTACTTGACAAGTTTGAGAGCGTTACAGGTAAACGTTTTGAGATTTTGATAGACCAAACCGGGATAAAATTGAATATACAAGGGGTGGAAACATGAAAAAGATAATGAGTTCCGGAGTGGTTGGGTTAGATGAGATTCTCGGTGGCGGGTTTGTATGCCCTTCCACTATACTTATTGCAGGTGGTGTTGGCACGGGAAAGACCACGCTCGCGCTACAAAGCCTGTTTAACGCCGCACGGAATAAAGAGCAGTGTTTATTCATTGCTTCCGTTTCAGAACCTGTAACCTCAATAAATAACTATCTCGCTTCTTTTTCCTTTTTCGACCCTGACTGTAAAAACATGCATTTCGTTGACGCCGGCGAACTGTTAATGGAGAAGAAGGATGTCTTTGGTATCCTGAAGGAAAATATCGAATCCATCAAGCCAGATAGGGTGGTTATTGACTCGTTCATCAGCCTTGCGGATAGGGATAAAAACGCCTTGTATGCGCTATTCACTTACGTGAAAAGAAAAAATCTCCTGTTGCTCCTGACAGACGTGTTCACGGAGGAAACCCTGAACGAACATTACATCGCTCCTTTAGTTGATGGTGTCATATTTCTTTCGATGGAAGAGGGGAGGAGATGGATAAGTGTGCTTAAGTTAAGGGGGCAGGACATTTCGATAAAAAGGCATGCTTTCAAATTCTCCACCGCGGGGATAGAGGTGTTTCCGAAATTGAAATTGGAATTAGAGGCGAAAGTGAGTGATAAAAAAATCAGTCTAGGTGTCAAAGGCATAGGGCAAATACTGGGCGAAGGGGTATTGGAGGGCAGTGCTATCCTCGTAGCAGGCGAGATAGGTGCGGGAAAGTCTCTTGTCGGTTTCCATTTCATCCAGGAGGGCGCGACGAAAGGTGAAAAAAGTTTGTTTATTTCGTTGGATGAAAACTTAGCTACCGTCAGCAGAAACGCCAAACGGTTCGGCTTTGACCCCAAATCACTGGTAGATAAGGGTTTGGTCAGTGCTTTATACGCACCTGTGGTTGATTTGGTCCCGGATGAGCACATGGTAAAACTAAAAGAAGCGCTTGAAGGCGTGAATCGCCTGGTTATAGACGGTGTATCAAGCTATCAGTCTGCATTCGACTCTACAGGTGAATACAAAAATTTCTTATTCACGCTCATATCGCTGTGCAAGGGCAAGGGCATAACTTCGGTTTTTACCACGGATACAAACCCGGGGGAGTATTATCCGGCTGACATAGCGCATTTAATGGACGGCATAATAATACTGTCAAGCGCGGAGGAGATGGGCGTGAGGCGCAGGTATATAGAGGCGATCAAGATGAGAGGAAGTCCATACACTACCGGTAAGAAACTTATGGATATGACGTCTCGGGGGCTTGAGATTAGCCCGTAATTACTCAATATCCAGGGCTTTGAGTAATTAAATGCAGAATAGCGAAGCGTTTTGATCAGACTTTCTTAAAGTTTGACTGATTTCCTGCGAGAGCACTTGAATCATAGACCATAAACCCCTGGTTGCGGAGTTCTTCTTTACCTTCAATGCTCCCTGCTATAATGCCATAATACTCCTGCCTCCCTTCGCCTTTTATCTGCCAATCAACAAGCTTTGCCTTATCCATAAGCGCATTTAATAGTCTCTCTGCCTCTTGGTAGCTCAGCTTCCCCCATTTAACCTCGAAGAAAGCTATCTGCTTTTTTTTATCATTTAACGCCACTATGTCTATCTCCTCTCCCTTATGCCACCATCTCCCAATCTTCTCAAATCTGAACGGAAGCAGAAACTGAAAAATTTCAGTCCTGACAAAACTCTCAAATTTTTTCCCCACATAAATGGTTTTTTCTCTATCGCTCAATCTGAAAGTTCCCCTTTCTATTTCTTCCCTGTGCTTGAACACGAAGTTGAACCAGAAATCAAAGACGCTGTCTTTTATCAAATATATCCCCTTCTTTGGACTGCCCAAAATAGAAACTTGCCTCTCTATAAAACCTAATCTGAGGAGATTCTCAAGATATGGGTAGATGCCTCTCGTTTCCATCCCAGTAAAATTTGCTATCTCCGTAGGTTTTGTATGACCGTAAGCGAGGGCATTGAGAATGGAGAAATAAGTCTTGAGTTCTCTGAACTCCTGCGAGATGATGAAATAAGGCTCCCTGTAAAAGTATCCGTTCTTGCTGAAGAACTCCCTTTCGATAAATTCAGCGAGGGTGCGGTATTCGGAAGCTTTCAGCAGATATTCCGGCACACCATCAATTATCAAATAGAGCTGAAGTGCTTCCTTGAAAGGCATTCTGACAAACTCTTTTGCATACTTAAACGGCAACCCCTCCATCAAAATATCCCGTGACCGCCTTCCATAAAGGGGTGACGCGTAGGAAAGCACCTTTTCGCTCATCAATCCAAGCATAGAGCCTGAGAGAACTATAAAAACAGAAGAGGAAGAGAACTTCGTATCCCATAACTTTTGCAAAACACTGAGCACTCTGGCGTCGCTTCTGATGAGATATGAAAATTCGTCTATTATGAAGTAAAATCGGTTTTCGGGCATATTCTTCGCTAAATATCCAAGAAGCTGTTCCCAATCACGTATTTCAAGCGTTTTAAGCAGAGGGTCGTTTAAAAATTCGGCAATCTTCTCTTTCAGCCCATTTATCTGAATCTGTGCAGAAGATTCTTCCGCAATATAGAATATTCCATTCCTGTTTTTTGTCTTCACAAATTCCATTAAAAGTCTTGTCTTGCCTATTCTTCGTCTTCCATAGAGGACAATTAACCTCCCTTTTTCTTTCTTCCACTCTTCTTCTAACAGCGAAATCTCCTCTGCCCTATCAATAAATCTACTAATCATGATTAGTCCTAAATCGGATTAGTATAAAAAGATTTTAAGTATGTTTAATTCTCGAACTGAATTGAGAGGATAGAAAAAAATAGAAAAATTCTTATAGTTGAATAATTTCTTTTCCCGTAATACTTGTGATACAAGACATCGCCGAGTAAAACAGAGGTGCGTGTGATGCAATGAACGAATCGAAAGAAAAATACAAAATTCTGGCAATGGCTATACTTTTAGGTTTTTGCTGCTTTCTCACCTGGTATTTTCATAGTATAGCTAAGCTCGGCACTGTTTTTACACACTTCTTTTATATTCCGATTATCTTAGCAGCGTTGTGGTGGAGAAGAAAAGGTTGGGTAGTGGCAATAGTTTTAGCGGCATTACTGATTTATAGCCACCACACTTTTCCTAGAGACTATGTGTATCCTTACAATGATTATTTTCGAGCTATTATGTTTATAGGTGTCTTCTTTGTAGTTGCTGCGTTAAGTGAGAGGATTGCGAAGGCGCAGGAAAAGGTTATCCATCTCAACGCGGTCCTGCGTGCGATACGAAACGTCAACCAGCTCATAGCAAAGGAAAATGACCGTGACCGTCTGATTCAGAGGGCATGCGACAATCTCGTCGAGACACGGGGATACCACAGCGCGTGGATTGCCCTTGTGGACGAAAACAGCGAGTTCTTAACCGCAGCCGATGCCGGGCTGAATGAGAATTTCTCCACGGCCGTCGAAATGATGAAGCGAGGCGAGTTCACGCGGTGCGGGCAGAACGCGCTTAAGGAATCCGGTGTCAAGGTGTTCGAGGACATCGCTACCGCCTGTGCGGATTGCCCCCTGATGAGCAGCGACAGCGGCAGGACGAGCATGGTTGTTCGTATGGAATACGACACTCGGGTCTGCGGCATACTATGTGTTTCCATTCCTACCGAGATGGCGGCTGATGCTGTTGAGCAATCGCTGTTTTACGAGTTGGCGGGCGACATCGCTTTTGGACTGCACCGTATAGACCTTGAGAAGGCACGAGAGAAAGCGGAAGAAGCGCTGCGGAAGCTCAACGAGGAATTGGAGTCGAAAGTTGAAGAACGAACAAAAGAATTAGTGAAAGAGCGAGACTACACACGCCACCTGATTGAGAGCTCTCCTGATTTCCAGATGACCCTGGATAAGAATGGCGAGATTATGGATGTGAACAAGGCGTTTGAGAAGATTTTTAACAAGAACCGCAATGAGCTGATTGGCACTTCCATATTCGAATATCTGCCGCAGGAAGCTACTGAGAAAGCAATTGCACAGATATTTGATAAGAAAAAGGTCAGGAATATTGAATTGACAGCGGATAGACCAGGAGAAGGAGCTTTAATCTGCAACCTGTCCGGCACGGTATATACTACACCAGAAGGTGAATCCGGGATTTATCTCACCGGCAGGGATATAACCGAGTTAAAGCAAGTGGAAGAAAAACTCCACAGTTCAGAACGCCTTGTTACAATAGGCAAACTATCAGGCAGTGTTGCACACGAACTCAGACAACCTCTGGGCGTGATAAGCAATGCAATCTACTATCTTAAAATGACATTGACAGAGGCTGACGAGACCACAAAGGAATACCTGAATATAATTAACGATGAAACGAGAAACGCAGAAAGTATTATATCCGGCTTGTTGGACATTGCCCGCACACGACCGCCAGACCGCCAGGGAGTTAATATCGCTACACTGATAGAGAAGGCACTTGAAAAATTTGACATTCCAGCGAATATCATGCTAAAAAAGGACGTTCCTGATGACGTTCCCGAAATATTCGTTGACCCTGTGCAGATAGAGCGTGTTTTCTATAACCTCATCAATAATGCGATACAGGCAATGTCCGAGTCCGAAGGCGAGAGCAAAGGTGGGGAACTGGCTATAATTGTAAAGTCAAGGGATAAAGAAGCGAAAGCGGGGGTAGAAGTTTCTTTTGTTGATACCGGAGTGGGAATCCCGGAGGAGAATATGAAGAAGCTTTTTGAACCTCTATTTACAACAAAAGCGCGGGGCATAGGATTAGGGCTTTTGATTTGCAAGAATCTCGTTGAAGCAAATGATGGTGAGATTAAAGTGCAGAGTGAAGTGGGCAAAGGAACAACAGTGTCGGTAGTTTTATCAGGGGTTTGAGCGGTATTATCAGTGAGCGCCGAGGAGGGGTGCTATGATAGAAGTACCAAAAAAGAGGAAAAACAAAAATGGAGCACGATATAAAAAGAAACGCAGAAACAGGAGAGATTTTATTTGAAAATCCGGTCAATAGGAAGAGCCGCAGGGATCATAAAAATAGAAAATAGGATAACTTCAATCTGATTCGTAGTTATCGAAAATCTTATAAAGAGCGCAAATTACTTGAAAAACAGGTGATAAAAATGAAAGGTAGAAGCGCATTAATTTTTGCTCTCATGGCTGTTGCCATAGTTGCGATAGCAGGCACGTCAAACGCATGCGTAAGCCCAGAGGACCGCTACAGTGTTGAAGTTTTGCTGAACAAGCCGGGATTGAGCTATGATTTGAGCATATTAAAGAATGCGGAAAACGTCGTGGATGTAAATCCAGAGCTAATAGGCGTTTCAGGAGAAGTTGTTGTTTACAAATCACACTATCACGAGGATTTAGCAGCATTTTTGTATGAATCGAGCATAGAAACCGGAGGAGAAAAAATGCAAACATACCTTTCAGTCCGGCTAACGCCCAGGGTGCATGAAGTGACAGAGTATAGATATAAAACAAAAGCACCGATTTCAAAAACAGAGTTTGAACCTCACCAAAACTTTTCCAATTTGACAACTCCAGAAGAATTACAAATCCCCGGTTGGACTATCAAACAAAGTGGAGTAGGCTATGTTGGTGATAAGCGCTCCTATTACTATTCAGCAGACTACAAGGAAAACGGTAACTGGATTAAAATAAACTTTTTCCCGCCACAAAGAACAAGACATGGCGGAATTGAGATAGACATTGAAACAAATAAGGAATTGAATGAGGAGCTGAAGAATGAAATATTGAATGTGAGTTCCAGCATGTTTTATCTGGGTAAACCGGATTTTCAAAAGATAACAGATGCGCTGCACGACATGGAAAAAGAAGAGATGAAAGTCCCGGAGCCTGTTTTCAATTTCGAAGATGAAGAAGCAAAGGAAGCGCTAAAAACTGAGTTGGAATGGTTAAGCAACACAGGAATCGTTAAAGGTCTAACTGACGAAGACGTTCAAGAAATAAAAAATATCACAAAGATTGGCTATGCAGGCTATAATTCGAGAATATTTTATGAAGCCGGGAAATGGATTCCTTATTTTGAATCTGAGAATCCTGAGATGACGAGGGTTAAGGCGGTGGCTGTGTGCTCATTTAGTTTGAAAGGTATCCAAATGCCAACACAAGACGTTGTTGTAATAACAGAAGCAAATACACACATAGGGTCGTCAGAGAAGGTTATGATATTAAGCGTTGTGGGAATTGTTATAGCAATTCTCGTAGCGATTGGAGTTGTGGTGATGTGGGTGTTGAGAAGGTGGTGAATAAAAAGATGAAGCAAAAGGCGGTGGTAAAGGTTAAATTATCTTGTTCCATTTTTTGGAACGCATGTTCCACCTTGCATTTATATGCTGTTCCAGCGAAAATATGTATTAGCGCTGAGGAGGGCGCTATATAAATACCGATATCGAAAAAGAAGCAAAGGAGGAGAACAGGAAGGTGAAGAAATGATAAAAACAGAAAACCTGACAAAGGAGTATAATGGAAATAAGGCAGTGGATGGTCTGAATTTAGAGATAGCGGAAGGCGATATATTCGGCTTTTTAGGTCCGAACGGAGCTGGAAAGAGCACGACAATACTGATGCTCGTGGGAATGATCGAACCCACCGAAGGCAAGTGCATCATAAACGAGATAGAAGTAGCGAGGAATCCGCTTAAAGTAAAGGCGATTATCGGATACCTGCCAGAGGATGTTGGATTCTATGGCAATATGACCGCGGAGCAAAACCTCGATTACTTCGCTCGATTCTATGCGATGGATGCGAACGAGAGGAAGAAGAGAATAGAAGAGTTGCTTGAACTGGTGCAGCTTGACGGCGTAAGCCAGAAAGTTGGCGGATATTCAAGGGGGATGAATCAGCGACTCGGACTCGCACAGGCATTGCTCAACGACCCGAAGGTGCTGTTCTTAGACGAGCCAACTGCGAATCTCGATCCTGAAGGCGTTTTTCAGTATCGTGAGCAGATAAAGCAACTATCTGACGAAGGGAAGACAATCTTTATTTCTTCGCACATATTGGCAGAAGTGAGCAAAGTCTGTAACACCATCGGTATTATCTCAAAGGGGACGTTGATTGCGAGAGGGACGTTAGAAGAACTGAAAAACGAATTTGGTCGTGTCGGAACCGAGAACCTGAGAATCATCGTAGAGACGATAGAGCCATTGCCTGAGATTGAACACGAGGATATAATAAGTGCAGAATACAGCGAAGCCAAAAGAAAGGTGGTTATCGAATCTAAATCGGACTTACGGGATTACATATCGTCCGAGCTATTTGAAAAGGGAGTGAAGGTAAAAGAGATGAGGATGGAAGAACCAACGCTTGAAGACGTATTTTTATCTGTTTACCGGAGGTGAAAAGATAAATGGAAGCAAAAGGATTGTTTAACGTCGCGAGGAAGGAGTTCATTGGCCATCTAACGAGCAAGAAATTTATTGTTATATTAGGGTTGTTCCTCATTATTTCGGCGCTTGCGATGCATCAGGGCATGGACTACTACAACAATAGGCTGGAAAATTACAAAGAGCAAATATCGCAGATTAAGGACGTGGAAGGCATAGAACCCGGATATATGCCGGAGAAACCCACCATAATGCTCGTATTCATGTTTATGTCCAGCTACATAATGATGCTTGGGGCAATACTCGCGATAGCTATGGGATTTGACCTGGTATCGAAAGAGAAGGAGACGAAGTCATTAAAATCGCTGCTCTCATGCCCGGTATTCAGGGACGAGATAATCAATGGCAAGGCACTGGGCGGAACTCTGGCACTGGTGTTTGCGATGGGCACTGCACTCCTCATATCACTTGCGATGCTTCTAATATTCAGCATCGTTCCCAGCATGAACGAACTGGCTACAATTTTGGTCTTTGGCATCGTCTCGATTGTATTCCTCCTCGCATACTTCGCAATCGCACTTATGATGTCCACCGTTTCAGGAGATAGCGGAAGTGCACTCATCTACACACTGGTCATCTTCTTCATCCTCGGGTCCCTCTTACCACTAGTTGGACCTACGGTTGCAGGCATGGTCACTGGGGAGCCACCCGAACGACCTGCGTTTCATATTCAGCATGAAACGGATGAGTCAGAAGGACCCTCCATCAAGGAAGTGTCAGAAGAGGAAATGCAGCAATACCAGGAAGAATTGAGGGCATATTGGGAGAAGCGAAGACCTATTACCGAGGCGTTTAACATAATCTCGCCAAATATGAATTACCAGAAAATCTCGTTCTTGATAAGCAACCCTCAGATATATTCGGCTGTATATGAACAATCTTCCCCCTTCACATCGACCGGCTACTTCACCGGCGGGGGCGAGGCGCCAGGTCTTCAGGAAGTGCTCGGAAAGGTCTGGAAAAACATTCTGGCACTCATCATCTTCTCGGTCGTATTCTTTGCGATCGCATACGTGAAATTCATGAGGCTGGATATACGGTGATGGCAAATGAGGTATGAGGTGAAGAAATAAAAATGGAAGCAAAAGGATTGTTTAACGTCGCACGGAAGGAGTTCATTGACCACCTGACGAGCAGGAAGTTCCTTATCATTCTCGCATTGTTCCTCGTTATTTCGGCGATTTCTATGCATCAGGGCATAGACAACTATAACGATAGGTTGGAACGTTACAAAGAGCAAATATCGCAGATCACGGGAGAGGAAGGCATAGAGCCCGGATATATGCCAGAAAAGCCTTCTATACTACTTATATTCCAGATGATGAGTTTCCAGATGTCGCTGCTCGGTGCGATACTTGCGATTGTAATGGGATTTGATTTGATAACGAGGGAGAAAGAAAGTCGCTCGTTGAAATCGCTACTGTCACATCCGATATTCAGGGATGAGATAATCAACGGTAAGGCGCTGGGAGGTATTTTAGCACTTGTGTTTGCAATAGGCATTGCTCTTATCATATCGTTTGCAATGCTACTCCTATTCAGCATCGTGCCTGACCTCAATGAGCTCTGGCGGATTGCGTTGTTCGGGGTGATTTCGGTTCTATGCCTTCTCACATACTTCTCGATTGCGCTTATGACGTCCACGGTTTCGGAAAATAGCGGTATGTCAATCATTTATGCACTCATCATATTCCTCACAATCTCGCTCTTCCTGCCAATGGTCGGAGGAATGGTTGCAGAAATCGTGGTTGGAGAACCGCCTGAATCGCCTACGTATCGAATACCACCACCACCACCGACACCGAATGCAAATGAAAATGAGCAAGGGGAAGTCATCAAGCCTGTCAAAATAGAAATACCAATGGATGAAGAAGAATGGCAGCGATATGAGGAGGAATCAAGGGCATATTGGGAAAAGCGAAGTGCAATAGATGGTGCGATCTTCACTCTCGTACCGACGACCAATTATCTTGCAGTTTCTTCTGCGGTGCTCAGTAAGAATGGCGGTGGCCTCATGTTTTTCGGACCAGGATATCGTAGTGAAACAGAGGGTCAAGATATGCTCGAAAGGATCTGGAAGAACATCTTAGCGCTCATTATCTTCCCGCTCGTGTTCTTTGCAATCGCATACATAAAATTCATGAGGATGGATATACGCTAAAAAATGCAAAATGAAAAGTGCAAAATGCAAAATGGAAAGTGAAAAATGAAAAAAATAAAAGCAAAAACGAAAGTAAAAGCGAAGAAATTGGTGCCAATCCTTATTCTCTTTTTATTTTTTCTCCCGCTATTTTCCCTTTACCCGATGTTAGTGGCAGCGGAAGGCGTGGATAAGAGAATAGAGATAAGGTGCGATTTCCCGGCTCAGATGATAGAAGCAGGAGATACTGCCACTTTTGAGCTAACGCTCATAAATAATGATGAGACTGCCACTTACAACTTGCGATGGTGGGCATACCGGGAAGCGAAGGAGTGGGATATAAAATTCAAAGATGGCGATAAGGAGGTGTATAAAGTATTACTCCCGGAAGGCGGCAGTAAGACGGTAACGCTGGTTGCAGATACAACGGGAGATACAGATGTTGGACAGTACCCGATAAATGTGGATATTGGTGACGGGTATATTTCGCTTTATGTGAAGATAACGAAGACACACAAGGGCGAGAAAGGAACGCTTGAGCTTACAGTCGTTGATAAGGAGGGAGAAAACGTTAAGGGTGCGACTGTGAGCGCATATAAAGACACAGGCGGTGCACTGGTAGATAAGATGATGACGACCGCAGAGGGTGAAGTCAGCATAGAATTGCCAAAAGGGACTTACACAGTTGTAATAGAGAAAGCGGGCTACAAAAGTGAGGAGGAAGGAGAAGTCAAGATAAGAATCGGGAGGACAACCGACCTCGGCATCATACCGCTGGAAAAAGAGCTGTTCTTTGCGGAAGTCGCGGTGAAGTCGCCGTCAAAGACGGTCATGGTGGGGAAGAATCCGGTATACGAGTTTGAGATAAAAAATATAGGTAAATGCGATGATACCTACAGATTAATCTTTCAAGGGCTGCCAGATAGATGGTATGCAAGGTATAAAGAGACTGCGGCCGGAACAGAGGAGATTTCGGAGATATTTATAAAGTCGGGTGATGCGAAAACGCTGTATCTTGAGTTCGTTCCACCTTATAACGTTGAAATCCGCGAATATAACTTCACAAGCATCGTCGAGTCATCCACGAGGTCGTATGAACAAAATCTGGCGTTGAAGTTGCGTGGCAGTCATGATATGCATGTGTATTTCAGCAGATATAGATACGAGGTGAATAAAGGCGATACGGTGTCGTTTGACATTCGCGTTTCAAACAAGGGTAGCGGTGGCTCACTTACGAATATCAGCGTTGGAGTTAGCGCTCCCGATGGATGGAGTGCTGACGTTACGCCGAAGTCGGTAGCAAGCCTTAAACCCGGCGACAGAAGAACGTTCACGATAAAGGTAGTACCGCCTGCGGACATCGTTGCGAGTGAATATAAGTTGAGCGTAAAGGTTAGGAGCGAACAAGTAGAAAAAGAGGATGAGTTCAGGGTCGAAGTTAAAGAGCAGTCTAATATCGCAATATATGGCGTTGCGATTCTCGCTGCGGTGATTTTCGGCTTGTGGTATATGTTCAGGAAGTACGGGAGGAGGTGAATATGGCGCGTAAGATATTTGTATTAACTTATAATTATAAAACTACCAAAATATCATAGGAAAATATGATGAAAACTGTGTTGAATGATTTGGATGGAATATTGCTAAGGATAGGGAAGTATGAAAATAAGAGTGAGCTTATAAAGGATGCCTTGCGTGCCCTCCTCAGAGCAAAGCCGGAATTAAGAAGAGACGTAGCAGTAGAATTATATACAAAAAAGGAAGTATCTCTGTCAAGAGCCGCTGAGATCTGTGGAATGAATGTGGAGGATTTCAAGGAATTACTGAAAGAGAGGGGCATTAAAATATCAGTTCCGAGCATTCCCGTTGAAGAAATTGACAAAGAGGTGGAGAGAATTTTACAGGCGGTCTAATGGTGATAGTCTTCGACACAGACATCCTGAGCATGTTTGCAAAAATAGATGAGGTATATTTATTGATACAGCTTTTTGGCAACAAAGCGGTGATGACTCCTAAGATAAGAGATGAAATCTCAGCGCCTTTGGAATACGGGTATACCTTCCCATCTAAAGTGCTTTCAACGATAAAAACTGTGCCTTTAAGCAAAGAAGCGATAGAAGAATATATAAGATTTCAAAGGAACTTGAACCTGGGAAAAGGGGAACTCGAAGCTATCGCATATTCCAAGACAGAAAAATGCCTATTCGCAACCAATGATGAGAGAGCGAGAGAGTTTGCAAAGAGCGAAGGCATTCAAGTCTTTTCTTTGCAGGCGATTTTAAAAGCTCTTTGGAAAAAGAAGCTGAAAAGCAAAGGCGCGGTAAAGCAAATACTCGACAGAATCAAAACGGCTGATAATCTTGCAGTGAGTAAGGAGATCGAAAAAGGAATTTTTGTGGATTAAAATTACTACATAGAAGAAATGGAAGCAAAGGGATTGTTTAACGTCGCAAGAAAGGAATTCATTGACCATCTAACGAGCAGGAAATTCATTCTCATTCTTGCGTTGTTTCTCATTATTTCGGCAGTTGCGATGCATGGGGGCATAGGCGACTACAACAATAGGCTGGAGGATTACAAAGAGCAAATATCGCAGGTTGAGGAAGGAGAGCGTAGATATATGTCAGAAAAGCCTTCTATACTGTTTATATTCCAAAGGATGAGTCCCCTGATGACGATGCTCGGTGCGATACTTGCAATTGCGATAGGATTCGATTTGATAACGAGAGAAAAGGAAAGTCGCTCGTTAAAATCGCTGCTGTCACATCCGGTATATCGAGATGAAATTATCAACGGCAAAGCGCTGGGCGGTATTTTAGCACTTGTGTTTGCAGTAGGAATTGCATTTCTCATATTATTTGCAATGCTCCTCATATTCAGCATCGTGCCTGACCTCGATGAGTTCTGGCGGATTGTATTGTTCGGGCCTGTTACAGTCCTGTGCCTTCTCTCATACTTCTCGATTGCACTTATGGCATCCACGATTTCAAAGGACAGTGGAAGGGCGCTCATGTATGCTCTCATCATCACCCTCGTAATCTCGCTCGGCGTGCCGTTGGTCGGGGGAATAATCTCAGAAAGTGTAGTTGGTGAGCCACCTGAACCACCTGAGATTCGGTATCAGAATGTAATACCACGGGGTGCAAATGAAGATGAGTCAGGAGAAGCCCCTGGCAGGTGGGTACCAATAATTGATGAGGAACAAGAACGATGGGAGGAAGAAATAAGGGCGTATTGGAAGAAGCGAAGGGCGATAGAGGATGCGATTATCACCTTTTCGCCGGTCAGTTACCTCAAGTCTCATCAGTGGTGCTTTATAGCGGCACTGACGAGATAGTTGGGTCTGGATATAGTAGTGCATTAACAAGAAGCGAAGACGTACTCGAAAAAATCTGGAAGAACATCTTAGCGCTCATAATCTTCCCGCTTGTCTTCTTTGCAATCGCATACATAAAATTCATGAGGATGGATATACGGTGATGGTAAAATTGAGATGGGTATGAGGTGAAGAAATAGAGTCCACCGTCCCTACCACCGCTGAAAGAGGCATGACTTCAAGTAAAAGAATATGCGTTTTATGTTTCATCATAACAACCCCTATTGGCACTCATTCTATATAAAACTACAATATTTTTTACAAAATAGAAAGTTTTAAATACTCCATGTCTATATATCTTTACATAAAGTAAAGCAAAGTAAAATTTACAGGGAGGGGGTGATTGACATGGGGAAAAACAAAGTAAGAAAGAAAATGGAACTAAAAAGATTCAAAGATTATTTCGTTGTAGGCTCGGGGATTATACTCCTTGGCATAGTTGCACTTGCGATATTTGATCTGGCGTTTCTGGGAATGGGCATTGTTTTGTCTGGCTTGATGTTAATTTTTATTGGCATATATTGGGCAAGGAAACCCAAAACAGAGATTCCAAGTGACGAAAGATATATAAGAATTAATGAAAAAGCGGGTTTCAATGCTTTTTGGACTACCATGGGAATTTTAGCGGTTTTAACGTACGTGGATTTCTATTTCCCATTAGGTCTGAAATTTAGAGAATTTTTTATGATAGTTGTTGGTGTTGGAATGTTCTCATTCAACATATATCGCTTTTACTACGATAAAAAGGGCTTCAAATGAAGAACAAACTATTATGAATGGAAGATGTAGGTGGCTTGAGTGGGAAATTGAAAGATATAAAATCTTTTTTATTGTAGGCTTAGCGTTTGGACTAATTGCTGTGCTTTTAGATTATCTATTTGATATAACAGCAGTTCTTGTTGTGGGACTTGTATTTTCTGGAGTGGTCGTGCTTTTTATTAGCGTATATTTTGAGAGGAAATCGAAACCAGTGAAGGATGAAAGATACAAAAGAATTGATGAGCGGGCAGGTCAAGGTGCGTTTTGGATTATCATGGTGATTATGGGGATTTTACTATTTTCAGATCGTTTCGGAGAGCTTCCCGCAACGACTTTGTTCATCGGCATTTACTCATACTTTATAATCCGCTTTTACTACAACAGAAAAGGGTTCAAATGAGAAACAAACTAAAAGTTTTCAGGGCGATGCACGATTTAACGCAGGAAGATTTGGCAGAGAAAGTGGGAGTAACGAGGCAGACCATAAATGCAATAGAGAAAAGTAAATACAACCCTTCGTTAGAATTGGCGTTCAAACTTGCGAAATTATTTGACGTGAAGATCGAGGATATTTTTGTTTATGAAGAGGAGCAAAAACAAAGGTGAAAGTATTTGTTACTGGTTCAGTGCACGTATTTAAGCTTAAAGATGAGTTGGAGAGATTGGATGTAGAATGTATATTTAATTTATAAGTTAATATGCATTATATATCTTTATGTCTATCGAAGCGGAAATCAGGGATATGAAGCAGCATTTAATTAAGATTTCCGAAAAGATAGATGAATTGCTGTATGAACGAGAAATTGTATCAATAATGAAACTTACGGAGAAATCATTATCGGAATTCTTCGAGGATGAGCCTGACATTTACCGATTGGAGGATTTAAAGGTCAGATAAAATTGAAAGAGATATTCAAGATATAATTTAACTCTCAGGATTTAGCTATGCAATTAAACGCTATTACCAGGTATTCAATCAGGAGAAAAAAATGGTCAAACCAAGAACTGCGTTACACGGGCTAAGGGTTTGTGAGCATGGAGGAAACGTGGAAAGAGGCAAAGAGGGGGAAGTAATAGACTTCAGCGTGAATCTAAACCCTTACGGACCACCGGATTTTATTTCCGATACGATAAAAGAAGCAATCAAAGAAATAAATTTATATCCCGACTCCGAATGCAGCGAGTTGAGGGAGAAAGTAGCGCAAAAATTTGGCTGTGAGGCGGATGAAGTATTGGTGGGAGCGGGTGTTTCAGAGCTCATACAGCTTGTAGTACTTTCATTTGTGAAGAACAGGGTGTTAATGCCGAAACACACGTATGGCGAATACGAGGTTGCGGCGAGGATGATGGGTGCGGAAGCCGAGTGTATAGAAATGCCCGCACTGCGAATCAAGCCTGAATTAATAGTGGAGAAGATGAAACCTGATGACGTGGTATTCATTTGCAATCCGAACAATCCAACGGGGCAGTATCTCGGTAAAAATGAGGTAGAGCAGATAATAGAAGAAGCGGAGAGAGTTGATGCATTGGTCGTGCTGGATGAAGCGTACGTGGATTTTGTAAGCGATGCTTTTTCGTCGCATAAGTTTTCTACTCAAAACATGATTATATTCCGTTCTCTAACGAAATCGTTCGCTATACCGGGTGTAAGGATAGGCTATGCGATTTCATCGAAAGCGAATATAAAGGAGATGAGGAAAATAAAAGTGCCGTGGAGTGTGAGCGTGGTTGCACAGAAGATAGGGATGGCGGTAATTGGTGTAGAAGGAGCTGATTTTTTAGCTAAAACGCGCGAGAAAATAGGAAGGAGTAAGGGAAAGATAGAAAAAGCATTGGGGATACACTCGGATGCGAATTTTTATATTTTTGACGTGGGTAATGCAAGAGAAGTCAAAAAGAAACTTTTGAAACAAGGCATCCAGGTGAGAGATTGCACTTCTTTTGGTTTGCTTTCTCATATACGGTTCTCCGTGAGGAAGGATGAGGAGAATGAGTTGTTGATGGACTTTCTGAAGGGAGAGCTATAAATTTTATTTACTAAAAGAAAGGAGTATGCAGTGGAAAAATGAACCACACGAAAGATATTTTATCCGGTTGGGTGGAGCTTTCCGGGTTCCCGAAGTTCACAACCACTATGCTCCCGTTCCTTTTAGGAGCAGTCTTAGCATGGGCTTACGGGCATCCAATTAACTGGGTTGTGCTTGCAATCTCGCTACTTGCGGTGTTCCTGCTATCGGATTTCTGCTTCGTGCTCAATGCGTGCAGTGTATATGCCGATTTAAAGCAAAAAGGGCTTGATTTTGGTAATGTAGAAGGAACAAGCACGCTTCATTCCACCGCGGTCAGCGGGAGGTTTAACGCACTCGTGAAAGGGCATATATCGGTGAAGCAAGCAGTCACCGGTGCTTATCTATGTGTATTGGCTGCTTTACCCTTAGGCGTGCTGTTACAGTTCCATTTCAAGACTGGGGTGCTGAGCTTGCCACTTGGTCTCCTCGGCATATTCATCGCATACACATATTCGAAGGGACTGCGATTATCATATCACGGATTGGGTGAAATATCACTAACCGCAGGAGTAGGATGGCTGACGGTGTTCAGCGGTTACTATTTGCAAGCGCATCAGGTGAGCTGGCTCCCTACTGTCGTTGCACTTCCCTGGGTGATAGACGTGTTCAAGCTGAAATTAACGAGGAATATCCCGGATTTCGAATGCGACCAGATGATAAATCGGAGGAATCTGGCTATTCGACTGGGTAAGAGTGTAACTGCCAGTCTTTATTTACCGCTGACGGTCTGTTCGTGGCTTGCATTCGTTCCTATTCTGTTTTTAGACGTTCCATACAGTGGTTTCGTGCTGTTAGCCTTTCCGGTGTTCTTCACTGCGAAGAGTTTAATCTCTATGAAGAGGGGCGATTGGAAAACCGAGGAAGGAATCAGTGCTATAACCAAAAACGCCTTCACAGGCATGATACTGATTCCTGTTGCGCTTATTGGTATTTTCGTTATTAAGATGGTGGTATAATCACCCTTCTTGATACTCTTGCCCTCCTCGTGTAAACTTTTTCAATCTTATCTGCGAGCCCCTTTGAAAAATCCGTTAATTCCACATACTAAAGTTTTAAATACCGTGAAATCAAACTAAATATGGTGGAGAAGAAATGAGTGTGAGTAAAGCATTTGATTGGTATGTTAATAATCCAAAAGAGCTCAGGAAATATGCTGGTAAACATGTTGCCATCGTGGATAATGAAATCGTTGATATTGGCGACTCGGCAAAGGAAGTTTATGAAAATGCTAAGATGAAGTATCCAAATAAAAGCCCCCTCCTAACATATATTCCAAAAGGCGAGACATTGATCCTATGAGTAGATACTGCTTCCCGTATAAGAAAGAGCTATCCAAGACGTTTGGAGTGGTCTATAGACCTGTTGTTGATGTTTATTTAAAGACAAAGAGAGGAGATTGGTTTCAAGTATCTCCTTATGCTGATTCTGGATCGGATATAACATTATTTCCTGGGTCCGTTTGTGAGATTCTGGATTTAAATCTTGACGAAGGGAAGGAAAGTACGGTCACCGGTATCTCGGGTGAAGAGATAAAGATATTCATCCATACTATTAAAATCAAGATTGGCGAGGAGGAAATTGATATAAGAGCAGGTTTTTGTGTTCGTGAGGATATACCTTATCTATTAGGTAGAGCAGACGTTTTAAGTCATTTTGACATTTGCTTTGAGTCTGGCAAGGTCTGTTTTCTCGTTAAATAGCAAAAAGGGCTGAAGAGGCACGCTATCAAATCTCTTCATAATGAATAAAACACCTTTAAGTAGTAATCAGGCAGGATGACCATCGAAGAGGACATCAAGAACGTAGAGGACGAAATAAGAAAAACACCTTACAATAAGGCAACGTCACATCACATCGGACGGCTCAAAGCGAAACTCGCAAGACTCAGAGACGAACTCCAGAAGCGAGCATCAGCAAAATCCGCAGGTAAGGGAAAAGGATATGCGGTAAAAAAATCGGGGCATGCTACTGTCGTGATGGTTGGATTTCCTTCAGTTGGTAAGTCAACGCTGCTCAACAGCCTTACCGGCACCAGTGCTGAAGTTGCTGCTTATGATTTCACTACGCTTGAGGTGATTCCGGGCACGCTCCTGTATAAAGGTGTGCGAATGCAATTCCTCGATGTCCCGGGGCTTATCCGGGGTGCAGCGGCAGGACGAGGGCACGGCAAAGAGGTAATGTCTGTGATGCGAAACGCAGACCATATCCTTATCATCGTGGACGTCTTTCAGCCGCAGCAGTTCGATACATTGGTAAAAGAGTTATATGACGCGGGCATTCGGATTAATACCAGACCTCCTGAAGCCGTCATTCATAAAACGAGCAGAGGTGGAATTATAGTAAACAGCACAGTTGAACTCGATCTTGATGAAAAGACAATCCGTGCTGTGCTGTCAGAATACAAAATACACAACGCTGATGTTCTTATACGAGAACGCATCACACTTGATGAACTTATTGATGTGGTTCTCGGAAACCGCGAATACATCCCCGCAATCACAATCATAAACAAGATAGATTTGGCAGATTCTGAGACGCTTCGGGCATGTATGAGGCGATTCCCTGATGCCGTTCCTATTTCTGCGGCTGTCGGCACGAACGTTGATACACTGAAAGACAGAATTTACAACGAACTTGGATTCATACGCATCTATATGAAGCCGCGGGGTGCATCGCCTGATATGAACAATCCGCTGGTCATGAAAACCGATTCTACGGTCGCTGACGTCTGTTCTACCCTTCATCGCGAGTTCGTTAAGAAATTCCGATATGCACGCATCTGGGGTAAGTCAATGAAGTATGGAGGTCAGCGTGTAGGTCTTTCGCATCTGCTCGCAGACGGTGATGTGATTAGCATCGTGATGCGGAAGTAAACATTTAGTAATTGTATAACAGTACAAGAAATCCCAATTAAATCCTTTATTCTCTTTTAGAAAAACCCCTTTAGATGTTTCTTTGGTAAAGCATTCTTTCTTAAAGAAAGGTTTATTTATAAACCAGCATAAGCATATAATGAATTAAACATGGTAATAAAAGTAGCGGTAGCAGGAGCAGGGGGTAGAATGGGCGGTCAGGTGGTGAAAAGCATCCTGGAAAACGCGAATATGGAATTGGTAGCGGGTTTTGACCCAGCAGGTGTGGGAGAAGAGATAGCACCGGGAATAAAAATAACAAGTTCTGATGAGATGGAGAAGGCGTTAAAGGTTGCTAAGCCGGATGTACTCGTGGATTTCACGAATGCCGCAGCAGCAGTTGAAAACGTAAAAGTCGCCTCTCGTAACAATGTAAAACTCGCGGTTGGCACAACAGGATTTTCTGCACAGCAGTTCAAAGATATGGAAGACGCTATACAAAATAATGTCGCGGCTATTATATCCCCTAACTTCTCTATCGGTGTGAACGTCTTCTGGAAATTGATTGCAGAAGCGGCAAGACGTCTTCAGGCATACCAGTATCACATGGAGATTATCGAGATGCATCACTCGCATAAGAAGGATGCGCCAAGCGGGACGGCAGTTAAAGCCGCTGAAATCCTCTCTAATTACGTAGGTGCAGGTGTAAAGGGGGAAGGAGCATTCGTCTATGGCAGGCATGGCATAACAGGTGAAAGGACGGATGAAGAGATAGGAATACATGCAGTGCGTGCTGGTGACATCGTTGGCGACCACACCGTATTATATGCGGGCAAAGGAGAACGTTTGGAGATAACGCACCGTGCACATAGCCGGGAAGCTTTCGCTCAGGGTGCAATAAAAGCCATTGAATGGATTAGCAGTAAAGAAAAAAGTGGGATATACTCAATGGACGAGATGATGAGGGAACTGGAACAAGGGTAATGAGTGAAAGTAAAAGCAAAGATAAAAAGGTGAAGGATTTAAAGGCAGGTAACACTGTTGATACAACGTTTCTGGTGATGGAGAAGGAGTTAAGAGAATTTATAACGAAAGAAGGTTTCTACCTGCAGGTGAAATTAGGGGATGGCACGGGCAGCATAGGAGCGAAGTGCTGGGAGCGAGCAGACAAAGTCGCATCATTGTTCAAACCCGGCGACATCGTTCGTATAAAAGGCGTGGTGGAATCCTTTAAAGGGGATTTACAGCTAATCTTCGAGCCCGGCGGGATTAAAAGAAGCACTGAACCTTATGACGTCGCCGATTATCTGCCAAGGGCATCGAAAAATATAGACTTTTTATTCGACGAAATAGTAAAAACAGCAGAGGGTATGGAGAATGAATATCTTAAGCAGGTGGTTTTTTCTTTCCTTAACGACCCCGATTTTATAAATTCCTTTAAAAATGCACCATCCGCTAAAATACACCACCATAATTATATCGGCGGTCTGATAGAGCATACTCAGTCTGTTATGGCGCTATGCGAAACCATCGCTGAGCTATACCCCGAACTTGACAGGGATTTGTTGCTTGCGGGTGCCACGTTGCACGACATAGGAAAAACAGCGGCTTATGAATATACATTTCGTATAGACGTAACGGAAGAAGGAGGGCTCTTAGACCATATCGTATTGGGCTATCAAATGGTGGCGGATAAAATAAAAGGGATAAAAGATTTTCCGGAGGAGCTCGAGCTTAGATTGCTGCATCTCATTTTGAGTCATCATAATTACGGCGAATGGGGCTCACCGGTAAAGCCATTGTTTGCAGAAGCAGAGGCATTATGTTATGCAGACCTGCTCGATTCTCAGCTCAAGGAATTCATGCAAATACAGAAGCGCGAGGAGACGAAAGGAAAAGAGGGCGTATGGGGTGATTTCAGCAGAGGGTTAGATCGTTTTCTTTATCTGGGTAGAGGAAAAGGAAAAGCTTATTCTAATTCAAAAAAATGAATGAAGCCAATTTTTCTGATGAGTGTATTTTAAGGCTAATAAAACTACCTGATTTACTATCGGTCCTCAATGCATTACTCGGCTTCGCTGCCATATTATTCGTGCTTGCAGGCGTAAATGTAAGTGAAAATGCAATAAAAAATGCGCTTGTGTTAATTTTAGTAGCGGCGGTTGTTGATGGATTAGACGGCATGGTGGCGAGAAAGGTAGAGTATTCGCCTTTAGGCAAATATCTCGATTCTCTTGCTGATATGATATCCTTTGGTGTCGCACCTGCAATTGTTGTTTATGCTCTTCTCAGGAACTATTTCCATGTTCACGCTTACGCTTATGTTACGTTGGCACTCTGTGGTGCGTATGTGATAAGCGGGCTGTTACGGCTTGCGAGGTTTAACGCTAAATCTTTCTTTCAAAAAGAAAGTTTTACCAAAGAAACAAGGTTTTCTTTTAGCACAGGTTTTCCTTTGGAAAAAGAAAAAGTGTCCAGTAGCGATTTTGAAGGATTTCCAATTACCTGGAGTGCGATTTTTTTAGCTTCTTTTATGCTTGTATTTATCGAATTGCACCTTCTTCCATTTTACCCGTATTCTTACCTTCTGATTGGTTTAATGGGTATTTTATGCTTTTTGATGACCAGCAGAATAAGGTATAGAAATACAAGGGATAAGAGACTTGGAATACCAGTAGGGATAGTTTTTTTCACGCTGTTCTTATTCTATATGTTCTCTTTGCAGTTCATTTATCCTGCACTCGCTGTGGTTACATTAACGGCTTTTTACATACTTAGTCCTTTATTATATGTAAAAAAGCAAAGAATCTTTATTTGAATCCTTTTCTCTTATATGATTACAAATAAATTAATCGGGGGCGAGTCATGAAATTCGTAAAGTTGTTTGAAGAGGTCGGAACAGGAGATGTAGCATTAGTCGGGGGTAAGAATGCATCTCTTGGCGAGATGATAAGAAATCTGCGAGAAAAAGGGGTGAGCGTTCCTTCCGGATTTGCCATAACTGCCGATGCATATAAATATGTGATAGAAAAGGCAGGCATACGGGAGAAAATCAGAGATACGCTGGCGGATTTGGATACGCACGACATGGAGAATTTGGCTATGCGGGGCAGCAAGATAAGGGAGATGGTAAGAAATGCACCCTGTCCAGAGGATTTGAAGGAAGAGATAAGGTCTGCTTATAGAGCGATGGAGCGAAGATACGGTGAAAATGTGGACGTTGCGGTAAGAAGCAGTGCAACGGCGGAGGACCTGCCGACGGCTTCATTTGCCGGACAGCAGGAGACCTATTTGAATGTAAGGGGAGAAGAAGAACTGCTGGTAAAGGTTATGGAATGTTTTGCCTCTTTATTCACTAATAGGGCAATATCCTACCGTGTGGATAAAGGATTTGACCATCTCAATGTTTATCTCTCGGTTGGCGTGCAGAAGATGGTGCGCTCAGATTTATCGTCTGCGGGAGTTTTGTTTTCCATAGATACGGAATCCGGTTTCAAAGATGCGGTTTACATAACAGGCGCATACGGTTTAGGGGAGAACGTGGTGCAAGGAACTGTAAACCCCGACCAGTTTTATGTTTTCAAGCCGAGATTAAAGGAAGGATTCAGACCGATTGTGGAGAAGAGATTGGGGTCAAAGAAAAAGAAACTGATTTATAAAGGAACGGAAGCAGGAACGGAGCAAAAGGACGTCAAAAAAGAAGAGCAAAGAAGGTTTGTGTTGAGTGACGATGAGGTGCTCGCGCTTGCAAAATGGGCTTGCATTATAGAAGACCATTATGGTATGCCGATGGATATTGAATGGGCAAAGGATGGAATAACCAATGAACTCTTCATCGTCCAGGCGAGACCGGAAACGGTGCATTCGCAAAAGGATTTTGCTGGCATCGAGACGTATGTGCTTGGAGAGGAAGGTAAATTGCTCGTTCAAGGCGAGGCGGTTGGTCACAAGATTGGAGTGGGTGAGGTGAATGTAATAGAGAGTCCCAGTGATATCCAAAAATTCAAGCCAGGGCAGGTTCTGGTCACCACGATGACTGACCCTGATTGGGAGCCGATAATGAAAGTAGCAGGTGCGATTGTCACGAACAGAGGAGGAAGAACCTGCCATGCCGCTATAATTTCCAGGGAACTTGGAATACCCTGTGTCATCGGGACAGATAACGGAACAGAGGTTTTAAAAGGTGTAAAGGAGGTTACCGTAGATTGTTCAGAAGGTATGGGGCGGATATATGAAGGAAAGTTGAAATACAGGGTAGATAAAATTGTATTTGATGACCTTCCAAGACCCTGCACCTTGATAATGATGAATGCAGGTGTTCCGGAAAACGCGTTTGTCCAGGGTCAAATTCCGAATGATGGCGTGGGTTTAGCCCGAGAGGAGTTTATAATCAATTCTTATATAGGCATACACCCTCTGGCACTGATAGAATACGAGCAATTAAGGAAAAGGGCGGAAGAAGACGAGAAGATAGCGAGCGTAATTAAAGAGATAGACGAGAGAAGCGCATCGTATGCGGACAAAGTGCAATTCTTCATTGATAATTTGGCGATGGGAATAGGGAAAATTGGAGCGGGATTTTATCCCAATGATGTGATTGTAAGATTATCGGACTTTAAGACCAACGAATATGCAAATTTAATCGGTGGGCATCTTTACGAGCCTGAGGAGAGCAATCCTATGCTGGGTTGGAGAGGTGCCTCGCGTTATTATGACGAGAAATTCAAACCGGCATTTGGGTTAGAATGCAAGGCAATAAAGAAGGTAAGGGAAGAGATGGGTCTGACCAACGTCAAGGTGATGGTTCCATTTTGCAGGACGCCAGAAGAGGGAAGAAAGGTAATAAAAACAATGGAAGAGTTCGGATTGAAACAAGGAGAAGAGGGATTGGAAGTGTATGTGATGTGTGAAATACCATCAAATGTCATTCTGGCGGATGAATTTGCGGATGTGTTTGACGGGTTCAGCATAGGGTCGAACGACCTGACGCAATTAACGCTTGGTTTGGATAGGGATTCTGACCTCGTGGCACACTTATTTGACGAAAGGAACGAAGCTGTGAAGAGACTGGTGAAGCACGTCATAGATGCCGCACATAAACACGAGCCGAGAAGAAAGATAGGAATTTGCGGACAGGCGCCGAGCGATTTCCCCGAATTTGCAGAGTTCTTGGTAGAATGTGGAATAGATTCGATATCTTTGAACCCCGATGCGATAATATCTACAAGGTTAAATGTAGCGGAAGTGGAGAAGCGAATTGGAAAATGTATATAACGATAAGAGCGGTTGAGGTAGTAAGAGCGCCACCTGAAAGATTGGGTGACGATTTGCAGGTTGTAGTGAAGGAAATGCTACGGGAGAAACTGGAAGGGCGAATGGATAAAAAAATAGGGATGTTCATTGCAATACAGGATATTGTGGATATAAAAGAAGGGCGGATAATGATTGGAGACGCTGGCGTTTATTATGAAACGGTTTTTGATACGCTTGTTTTCAGACCCAAGATGCAGGAGATAGTAGAAGGGAATGTGGTGGAGATAGTAGAATTTGGCGCTTTTGTGGAGATAGGATCGTTAGATGGGTTGTTGCATATCAGCCAGATTACTGACGAATACATTTCGTATGATGAGAAGGGAGCGAAACTCGTTACTAAGGATACTGGCAGGACATTAGGAGAGGGTGATAAGTTACGGGCAAGAATAGTTGCGATTTCGCTAAATGAAAGGGACCCGGGAGATAGCAAGATAGGGTTAACAATGCGACAGCCTGGTTTGGGGAAATTAGAGTGGATAGAAGAGGAGAGGGAGAAAGAGAGGGAGAGGGAGAAAGAGAAAAAGAAGGAATAATGGAGAAAGCGTGTAGGGATTGTCACAGGATTATTGAAAGTGGAAGGGTGGTATGCAAATGCGGTTCAAACGCGATTAGCAGGGACTGGAGTGGGTATGTGGTGATCGTAGATGTTGAAGGGTCGGAGATAGCGAAGAAATTAGAGATAAAGAAAGAAGGGCGGTATGCATTGAAAGTGAGGTGAGAAAAGATGGAAATAGAGATAACAAAGGAGAAGGAGAATCAGTTGTTGAGGAGGAAGGAAGTCTTTTTTAAACTGAGGCACGAAGAAGAAGGTGAAAAGAAAGGGGCATCGCCAGGCAGAGAAGAAGCACGTAATGCCTTAATAAAGGCGCTTCGGTGCAGTCCAAACCTCTTCGTAATAGATAGGATGAGAACGGAGTTCGGGAAAAAAGAAACGGTTGGCTATGCAAAGGTATATGAAAGTGAAGATAGGCTAAGAGAAATAGAGCGGGAACATATAATAAAGCGGAACTTTGGTAGCTCGGGCGCAGGCTCAGGCGAAGAAAAAGGTGAAGCGGAACAAGGAAGGGGGATAGCCAAGAATGGCGGCAATCCATAAGTTTTATGAAGTGGTAGAGGAAAAAGGGGAAGGGAAAGCGAAAGTGGGATTAAAGTTGCAGAGGAAGCGGAAGGTATGCCCAAGGTGTGGAGCCGGGGTGTTTTTAGCAGAGCATAAGGACCGGTATTCATGTGGAAAATGCGGTTATACCGAGTTCAGGAAGGGATAGTGGTGGGTTAATAGTGCCTACATCAATTTTGTAATTTACGTTATATACTAAAAATGCGAGAATTCAAAGATAAGTTAGCGAGAGAGGGGAAGTTAATAGAGATTGAGCAGGAGGTATCATCGAAATACGAGGTTGCATCTATTTGTGTGGAGCTTGAACGAAAAGGGCTGCCTGTTTTTTTCCACTCTGTTGACGGCACGCATGAGGTTATAATGAACGTATTGGGAGGGAGAGAAATACTGGCGGAGTTGTTTGGCACATCATCCTCTAATCTCGTGCATTTTTTGGCGGGAATCCCGGAAAGCGGGGACGGCGATGGTGGCAAGGTGAAAATAGTGGAGGATTCGGCGACAAAAGAAGTGGTTAAAGAGCCGGATTTAGGCGAGTTGCCGATATTAACCTATTTCAGGGGAGATGGCGGCGCTTATATCACCGGTGGTGTGGTTGTTGCGGAATTTGATGGTGTGAGGAATGCATCAATTCACCGGATGATGATATTGGATGATAAAAGATTGGCAGCGAGGCTTGTCCCTCCTCGTCACCTGTATAAGATGCATAAGGAAGCGATAGAAAGAGGAGAGGAATTAAAAGTGGGAATAGCCATAGGAGTGGACCCTTTGATTCTTTTAGCAGCAGCGACAAGGGTTCCGCCGGGAAAGGAGTTTGAATATGCCTCGGCGTTGAAAAACGAACCGGTGGAGCTTTTCAAATTGGGTAACGGTGTGGCGGTTCCACATGCTGAAATCGCCTTAGAGGGCTTCATAGGTGAAGAAAGAGTGAAAGAAGGTCCTTTTTTGGATATTACCGATACTTATGACAAAATAAGAGAGGAGCCTGTTATCACGCTTACGAAGATGTATCACCGAAAAGACGCGATTTATCATGCGATTCTTCCTTCGGGCAGTGAGCACAAGCTGCTTATGGGCGTGCCTTACGAACCTTTGGTATTTAGAGCAGTAGAGCGTGTGGCACGTGTGAAGAACGTTTTTTTGACAGAAGGCGGCTGTTGTTATTTGCATGCGGTGGTGCAGATAAAGAAGGAAGGAGAAGGCGAGGTGAAGAATGCGATTATCGCGGCTTTCGCTGCACATCCCAGTCTTAAACACGTTGTCGTTGTTGATGACGATATAGACATATTTAACACGAAAGATGTGGAGTATGCAATAGCGACGAGGGTTCGATGGGATGAAGACGTGGTGTTGATACCAAAAGTAAGAGGGTCTTCACTTGACCCTTCTGCAAAAAATGGGCTCACAACGAAGATAGGAATAGATGCAACGAAGGAATTGGGAGAAGAAAAGAGGTATGAGCGGGTTGTAAGTAAATTTTGAAATTAGTATTCGTGATTTGTTTTCGTGGGCTCTGCCCACGTCTCCGCAAGCCCGGAAAGGGCTTAATTTGGTGCTTGTGATTTAGTATTTTCCAGGAGCCATGTATATTTCATATTCTTATAAATAGTGGTATGGTATTGTAATAGCGAAGGTGGAGAAAATGTTGATAAGCGTGAATGAGTATGGTCTGGATGTATTTGAGGAGATGCTGGACATTGCGGATGAGTTGCAAGTAGGTAGAGAGGAGTTGGATAATGGGACAACGATAATAGATGCAGGTGTGGAGGAAGAAGGAGGATTTGAAGCAGGGTTATACGTAGCGAGGATATGCATGGCAGACCTTGCGGATATTAAATTCAGCAGCTTTGACCTCGGTAAATTGGTCGTCCCGGCGGTAGAGGTTACCACTGACCATCCCGTAATCGCTTGCATGGCATCGCAATTTGCAGGATGGCGAATAAAGGTGAAGAAATTCTTCGGCATGGGGTCGGGACCTGCAAGGGCGCTTTCGCTCAAGCCACGAGAGCTATATGAGAAGATAATGTATACGGACGATACGGATGAGGCGGTATTGGTCCTGGAAAGCAGCAAGATACCTGACGATGAAGTGACATCGGAAATAGCGAAGGAATGCAGGGTAGAACCAGAAGACCTTTATATCGTAGTTGTGCCAACCGCATCTGTTGCGGGGTCTGTGCAAATATCAGCGAGGGGCGTGGAGACAGGGATTCACAAGCTCGATTCTTTAGGGTTCGACATAAATTGCATAGAGCATGCTCATGGCATCATACCAATCTCTCCTATTGTTGGTGACGATGTGAAATGTATGGGCTCGACCAATGATTGCATCATATACTGTGGTCGTATGTATTATGCGGTGGATTACGATGACGTGGAGGAATTGAAGGGATACGTGAAGGAAGTGCCTTCGATGAACTCAAAGGATTATGGAAAGCCGTTCTACGTCACGTTTAAGGAAGCGGGCTTCGACTTCTTCAAAGTGGATGCAGGCATGTTTGCACCCGCGGAGATTACGGTAAACGAGATAAACAGCGGGAGAATGTTTACCAGCGGTAAGATAAATACGGGGGTTTTGCTGGAGTCTTTCGGGATAGAGACACTATAAAAACTGCATCCATATATTAGGGAGAGGGAGAGCGATAAGTGTGTTTTTTCTGTGTTTTCATCGTTCCCACCACGCTCATCATGATGTCCCTGTTCTTGCTCGTGAGAACAGTATCGCTTCCTTTGAAACGAAAGCCTGAGAGGATATTTCGTCTGGAGAATAGGGGGATACAATATTTGATAATTATATAAACTAAATTACGTATATCATAAAATAAAGTTTAAGATATTCTAAAATAAAATTTAAGTTATGGGTAATTTTTTATATACATCATTAAAAGTATGGTATATAATAGACAAGCAGAGATTAAAAAATGAAAGCGATAAAGAAGAAATTTTGTTTGGCATTGCTGACGGCGCTTTTAGTGCTATCAGTCTTTGCAGGTCTTATAACTGTTACAGCAGCACAGGGGACGGGGTTATCAATCCAATTCGGTATAGACTCGTATTACTATCTGGATGGAAGGAATATGACTGTCTCGGGGCAGGTATTAAATGGCGAAAGTGGCGAGAATGTGACGCTCACTATATCAAATGCCACCGGAGTGATACAGACAAATAATACAGTAACAAATGCAGATGGAACTTTTTCACTCTCTCTGCCAGTTCCGTCACCAGGCGCTTACAATATCATGGCAACCTCCCAGGGCGTTACTTCAGGTCTGCTGGACTTTGTTGTAATAGGACCAAATGACATCTATGAGATACAGGCAGAATTTACAAGTGAGGTTAAAGCCGTGCCTCTTTCATCCGATCTGGGGGGTGATATAATCAGCGACCTTAATACAACAGGCATGGTTGGTGGAAATGTAACGATTGACGGAACCAAATACTATTTCCTGGTTGATAAAGCAGGTGGAAAATATAGCATAGCGTATGTGGATGACGACGAGAAAATAAATTTTACCACCGCGGAAACTAATGGCATGAGTCCAATCGCTAACTTAGGAGTGGGCAGTAAAGTTAAACTTGGAAACATGTCTCTTAAGATAATATATATAGACCCGTTGGGCAGCGAGCTAATCCTGGCAAGCCCGGTTGACCCGTTGTTTTCAGGTGAGGATGTCAGTAAGGAAATAACCGCACTGGCTTTAAATGCATCCGGGAGTCCTGTGAGTGGCGAGACTATCACAAGAGAGATTATAAAAGATGATGGGACAGTGCACCAGAGTTCTACCTCTATGGGAGATACAAACGACTACGGACTTGTAACCACGCAGATATCGCTCCCTGACACATCAGGAATATATCACATCATCTTCAATAACATCGGGCATATTTCTTTCAGTGTAGAGAACTATGAGATGCGAGGATATGTCTTATCCAGCGAGCTTGAGCCGCAACATACTTTCGCGGCGGGCGATAGCATGATCTTCGCAGCGGTTCTAAGTGATGCTTCCACCGACCAGCCAATCAGTGCCACCGAGGCAAGTGTGTGGGCGATAGTCCGTGGACCAGGAGGCTTCTCGGCGAACCTTTCTCTATCATACGACGCTGATATAGGCATGTGGAATCGTTTCTATACTACTCTTCCCAGTTATATTGGCGATTACAAGGTAGTGTACGTGGCAACGATTCTCGCAAGCGGAGAGCAACAAAAAGCATTCACAGGTTTTGAGATTAGAGGATATGACCTATTCCTGAAGCCAGTATCCCCGGAGAGACCAGAGTTGGAAGGTTTCTCGCCCGGCGAGGATGGGTACATATTCGTTGCAGGCGCTGACCTGAGCAGTGGTGATATGGCAGACATTGATGGGTTGACAGGTAATGCCAATAAGACAAACTTTACTCTGGAAATATTGAGTGGAAACGGGACTGACGTCACAGGAACGTCGTGGGGTGTGATGAACCTTAGCGAATTCTTCGCGGAATTGCCGGTTCCACCATGGATACAGGATGAAATAAAGAGGCATGCAGGCGAGGGAGCATGTGTTATAAACTTCACCGCACCCGGCGAAACTGGAGTGTATAAAGTTACAGTCACTGTGAACCTGAGCGGAACAATAGAAGAAGCAAGGACGAGTATTGGCGTCCAAAAAATATTTGTGCACGGTGAGCCGGTCACGAGCGATGGAATGTTCTCTCCCGTTGTATCGAGACGAGAGAACGTGACGCTCCGGATAATGGCTTTTGACCCAAAGAGCGGAACGGAGCTGCCAGCAAGCAATATAACGGATGCAGGCTTGATAGAGGTATTCAGTGAGGGGGCAGGAGATATTGTTACAGAGTATATGGAGAATCCGACATTCGATAATGGAGAAGATTACGATACGCTGAAGTTTTATGTAAACGATACGGAGTTGGGCTTCCATCACGTTAAGTTCTGGGTGAATGCGACCGTAGGTGGCAGTTCAACGATGGCGGTTGGAGAAGGTTGGTTTGAGACAAGACAGTTCTTCATCTGGGCGAATCCCGAGAGCGAAGGAGGAGTGTTTAAGGCTTTTGGCTCGGATTCACAAATAAACCTTACCGTTTATGTCAAGGATGGCAGTTTCAATCCGGTAGAACGTGCCACAGTGTCTATTGACGAGATACGATACGGTAAAAACTGGGAGAAAATCTCGTTTGACTCATCTTCATCCACGAGCGGTAGCACAGATGCAAATGGCACGTGCACGCTCAGCGTTACGCCATCCAGCTCGTTGAAGTCCGGCTGGTATGACGTCCGGATAAAGGTATCTGCACAAGACAATGCCGGTGACTATATAACTGACTATGGACGAGGCTGGTTCGAGGTAAGAAACTTTATTTTCGACGTATATCCAGAAAACTGGGACGTGCAGGCAGGTCAGCAAATCAACTTCACTGTTCGCGTTATGGATGCCACAAATATGTCTGCATCAATGAACGCCCGGGTTACGCTAAAGAAGATTATCTACATGGGTAGTTGGGAGAACCCGCAGCCACCGAAACTCGTTGCTGAACCATCGGGTGTATATAAGGATATTACGACAAATATTACAACCTCGGAAACTATAACCTATTCTGATGGCGTTACCATGTCCGGAGGCTACGAGTTTGTATTCGAAGCTGCGAGTGGTGACAACACAGAAGAAAGAAGGACATGGATTGAGTGCAGACCATTTATTGCATGGGCATATCCAGCCGGCGATAACTGGGATCGCAGATATGGCATCGGCGAGAATATGAGCATCATCGTAGCGGCGTATGATGGATGGGGCGGTGCAGCGCATAACATCAGCGCAACGGAGACGAACATAACGAAGATAATGAAAGAAGGATGGAGGATGGATAGACCATATATGACGCAGGTGGACATCGCCAGTAATATCACAGTGACGCATGAAGGAGGTAATAATACAGTCAACATAACGCTAAACTTAACGGACTGGACTCAGGGTGCCTACTTCGCAACAATCAAGGTCGTGAATGCCAGCGATAGCGATGTAGAGGTATATACCAACTTCTGGTTCCAGGTAGAATTAGCAAGTGTCTCCATACCGGAGTTCTATCATATAGGGATTCCCGAAGGCAACGTATATACGAATAAAGTATCTTTCAACGTTACGAAGCAGAGTAACCAGGTCTTTGAAGGCGACCCACAGTGGCCGAGCTACAACTATTCGGTTGCCAGCAACTCCTACGTTGGGCATCATATAATATTCATAAAAGATTGTTGGCGGATGGGTGAAGATAATGTAGAGTGTCACAGGTTGTCAGCGGATCAATATCCGGAGCCGTTCTGGGCACTGGTGAACAGGACAAGCCCGCAGACGCTCTATATAAACTATACCGACGCCAACTTCTCGCATGCCAATACCACCTCAATATCAGGTAGGAGACATGTTCAATGAATCATGCGGTAGAAAATGGAACATCACGAGCATCGGGTCTGATGGAGTAGTAGAATTAGAAGGACTAAATGCCCTTAGTACAGGTTATAAGGTCAACACGTCGCTGAGTAAGTCGGGTGACTTCATAATGTGTGATTGGATGCACGATGAGAAGTGGCTGAAGGTGGACCTGGACGGAAATGAAAGTTGGGAGGACCGGTATTACGTGCTGCTGGCAGACAATAAGACCAAAGGAACATACGACACAGTGCTCGTCAGTAACACCACGGACTTCATAAACGACTCGATAAATGCTACAAGTGGTGCACCTGTTGAATTCGGAGGGGCACCAATCTATCTGATTAACATGCAATATGAAAACGGAAGATACGTGCTTGGGTTCACCAGTTACAGAAGCGGCTGGGGCGGTATGTGGCTCGGCACATTCCAGAAAGGAACTACGATTAAGATACCGTTCTTAGTGACAACACCCGGTGGAGTCCCGATAGTAGGCGCAAATGTGACGATAGATAAGCTGACGTGGCATGGACCAACGCCTGACACTACGATAGAAGGAGTGAACAACACGACAAATACGTATGGTCTGGCACTGCTCGAGTTAAACACGACGGAGCATAATATCCCCAGAGGACAGCATCTCCTCCATTATAACGTGACACTGACAGAATCCTACGACAATGCATCCATATCGCCTGAGGAGAAGTGGAATCTGCCGGGGCTTGATATTAGAAACTTCATCGTAAATGCTGAGATCGGACTACCGGGAGAGATAACGTTAAAAGAGGTGAGTGAGAATGCAGGTAATATGGTCATTTATTACGGTGAGGAGCTCGATGGACGTGGTGCGGTCAGTGGTTGGCATAATGAAAGTGCTGGGATGATACAAATAGGATGGCCATTCGATATGGAGGATTGCTGGTATTATAATGAGACAAATGGGATATACTACAACGAATCACTCGGAGTAACTCCTTCTGATAACATCACACTGACAAGGGGCAATATGAATATCAAATACAACTTCACAGGGAATTATTCTGAGGGATACAACATGACGATTAATGAGAGTGTAACTGAATTGTTCTGCGACTTCTGGAATATAACAGTGGCTAACATTACGGATAGCACTGCCAATTTGACGGTTCGGTATGCCTTGGAGGACAGACCACAGAACCATACAGGTTTAAGTGAAGGTGACCGGATATGGTGGGGTCCGGGCGAATTGAACATAAATATAACAAAAATTAGTGAAAATAATGTCACGTTCGAGCTATTCCAGCCCAAGTTCATCGTGAACATCAAAGCACTGGACAGTCTGGTGGATGGTGACACGACCAATGACGAATTGAATAGTGGCAGAGTAACGGTGGTAAAGGTTGACGAGAACACGATGCTATATGCCTACGACAGCATCAACAAGACAAGTCAAGAAGAGATGTGGGGTGGGAGCCCAACATTTGATACAATTCTTGTCGTGAATGCGACTGGACAATATACAAAGCGCATTGGTGAGCAAATCCCAGATATTAGTGGAAACTACACCGCAATGGCGCCAAAATGGGGCGGCAGGATAATCACCGTTAACGGTTCGATTGATGCGCCGCTGTATCCACTCTCAGATTGGGCGCCAGATGGCGACATATATTACATGGGGAAATTTACCGAGGAGAACGTTAGCTGTGACCTCAACAAGGACGGGAAGGTCAATGCGACACAATCATACTATATCATGCTACGTGACCAGAATCCAAATGGCAAGTATTGGCCTGATGAGGGCAGGTATGACGATGATACCGATTTTACGGATGTATGGGATGAAATGCCACTCGATATGTATGGTGACGAACAAGGGTATCCTTCGATGAAGGAACCAGGAGGAAAAAAATTCTCAGAGCGCTGGCTTGATATGGGAAGTGTTTATGGCTGGCCATTTGCAGCACCATCCTTGAAGATTAACGAGACGACTAAAACGGCAACACTTACGACGCTAAAACAGGAGGAGTTCTTTACTACTGAGGAGAACGTAACGATATGGGTGGAGGCAAGGAAATTCGACGGCACGGCGGTCACAGGTAATATAACGGTGGATAAGTTGATTGTGCTGTGGAAGGAGAGTATGGGTGTTGAAGGAGAGAAGTTTGGACCTCCACGGGAGTACGACATAGACGTCAACAGCACGCTGACCAATGGAGAAGGGACGTTGATAATTACAAACACAACTCTACAGAGCGAAGAAGTCGGTGGCAGTTTTGATTTCGGTGAGTTCCTGGTTATGCTCAATGTTACGGAGTCGGGTGGTGGTTCAGAGACGACGGAGAGACATTTCATGATGTTCAATCCAGAACTTATGCCAAAGGAGGGAAAGTAAGCCATGATAACACTGAAGAAGCTCCTTACCGTCTTCCTGGTACTGGCGCTAATAGCTGGAACAATGCCAATAGCATCCGCTGCATCATCGCTCTCGATAGGCAGCATTAGTTACGGTTCCACAGTGGTCAAGCAGGAATCGTTCACGGTCTCGAGCTCCATTACCGCATCAAACGTAGCTGGCACGATTACGGTTACGGTAACGCTTATTGATAATACTGGTGGCGCAGTTACAATCACGGGCGATGCTGAAAAGACGCTCACATTCAACACGAACGCAACGCAAAATGTCCAGTGGACTGTGACTGCTGGCACTGCTGGCACTTATTCCAATCCGTTCAAGATCACCGCTACCGCGTCTGATGGCGGTTCGGCTACTCCAAAGACGTCAGATACTCCGCTCACCATACAGGAAAGACCTGTTCTTGAAGTGACATTTACCAGTGACAAAGCTTCCGTGAGTGCAGGAGATACTGTGAGATTAGATTTTACTATCATGAACTCAGCCGCAGCGGGTGCCGCAGATGCGACAAACGTTATTGCCACTTTAACGCTACCTACCGGCTGGACGAGAGTTACTGGTCCCTCCTCTTATAGTTTTGCCACCATAGCCGCTGGCGGCGGCTCGGAATCCGGTTATTGGACTGTGTCCGCAGACAGTCCAGGCTCTTCTAATACGCTAACGCTAACTGTGCAATCCACACTACCGGGCGGAACGCCGAGAACAAAGACGGTTGCGATTACCGGACCTACTACAACAACGACAAGACTACCCGGCGGCGGTGGAGGACCACCCGCTTTACCACCAACCACATACGCCATCCCCACGGACCCAACAACAGCGAAGACAACATCTACTGTCACTGCAACATCACCAGATGGAGGATTAACGCTGACGATTCCAGAGAATACAATCGCAAAGGATGCGACTGATGCCCCATTAACATCGGTTACAATCTCGCTCCCCGCAAGCATACCCGAAATACCAGAGGGGTTCTCGCTATTGGGTTACGCGTATGACCTGGAACCGAAGGATGCGTCGTTCAATCCACCAATAGACCTGACCGTGGAATACGACCCTGCAAAGATACCCGAAGGATTCACCGAAGCAGACCTTGTAATCAAGTGGTATGATGAGGCATCACAGCAATGGACATCACTTCCAAGCACCGTAGATACTGTAAATCACAGGGTAACTGCAAAGGTAAGTCATTTCACAGTGTTCGTATTATTTGCAGGAAAAGTAGTGCTAACGCATACGCCTGCACCAACAGCAACGCCAGTAGTAACGCCAACACTAACGCCTTCGCCATCGCCAACAGCAGCACCAATAGCAGCTATACCACCATGGTCATGGATGCTCGTAATCATTGCGATAGTAGTAGTCATCGTAGTGGTGTACTTAGTACGAAAAAGATAGATGGTAAGGGATACAGAAGGATAAAATAAAGAAGTAGTGTAAATCGTCAAACATTAATTTTTGTTTTGCGTTATGTTGCTTTTGCCTTCACTACTTCTTCTTCCTTCTCAGCACAAACCTTTTCCTGGGAAGAAAAGCTCGAGCCCTGGTATTTCGATAGATTAACTTAATAGCCACTTCCACAGTGGCAAAAATCTAATTTTTTCTCCCTTTAACTTATCTTCAGCTTCGTAGTCCCACGTAATTACGAGCATATCATTGCATTTTAGCTCTTCACTCGCTTTTATCAACGCTTTGGTTTCCCGCCTCTCTATCTCTTCTTTGCATGAAGCGTTCGTTACCTGGATGAGCTGTTCTATTTTAAAACCTTGCTTTAAAACAAAATCTACTTCTCTTTGCTGATAATCTTTCCAGTAATAAATCTCCAATCCCGGGTTTAGCGATTTTTTCCTCCATAATTCCACTGCAACAAGGTTTTCCATTAATCTGCCGGCATCTTCGTAAAATTTGAAGCCCGAAAAATTCGCAAATCCAGAATCTATGGCATACATTTTCCTGGGATATTGTAATTGGTCCTTGACTTTGTAAGAAAAAATTCGCAGGTCAAAGAAAAGAAATGCATCATTCATTATAGAAATGTATTTTTCCAGTGTTGGAACTGATATTTTAATTCCACGTGAGTTCAGCATGCTGCTTAGTTTCGTAAAGCTAACCAATTTGCCGATATTCGAAGCTAAAAAGTATGCTATTTCTTCTACAATCTCTCTGTTCCTTTTTAGCTTCGGGAGAATATCTCTACTCACAATATCAATAAACAGAGTTTGAACAAGTTCTTCTTTGTTCGATCCTGCCAGAACAACTTCTGGAAATCCTCCAAACATTATATACTCCCTCAGCATCTCTTTGATAACCGAGATATCCTTCTCTATCAGGTATTCCTCTCCATCTCCATAGTCAAAACCTTTGAAAAACAGAAACTCGCGGAAACTCAATGGAAAAACATGCGTCGTGAGATGCCTTCCTGTTAACAAATAGCTTAGCTCTGAGCCCGTAAGCTTTGAAGTAGAGCCGGAAACGAATATCTTTATCTTTCCCTTGAATTCGTCATAAATACTTCGCACATAGTTCTCCCAACCTTTTACTCGTTGAACTTCATCCAGAAAAACAAAAATCTTTTCATAAGAATCCAAAAGTCTTTTAGCATAAATGAAGTCTATTAAATCGTTAAAGTATTCAGGCATCAAGGGTAATAGCTTTCTGTTTTCAAAGTTTATGTACACAGTCGCTTTCTTATCAACACCGCTTTCCAGAAGTTCATTTAAGGTTAAAAACATCAGATACGTTTTACCCGCTCTTCGTGGACCAATAACGTCATTTATTAAATCGCTTTCAGGTTTTAGTTTTGTCACCCTCGCCTTCACATCTGGTAGCTCTTTCCTCCAGTATTCTTCTATTATCATCCTTAATTGTTCTTTACGATTTTCCATAATATCATCAAATGAACTTAACGATATTTAAATTTTTCCCGATTATCGAGAAGAATGGTTGGGACTAAGAGAATTTAATCTTAAGACCACCTCTGATAAAAATAAAATGGGGATAAAAAACCATCCCCAAACCTTTTTATATTTTTTGTTCTTTCACGCTTTTCTTCGTCTCAGCACCAGATATGCGACTACTAACAGTCCTGCAATAGCGAATACCGCTATCTCGAAGCCCGGTATTCCCCGTTTAGGTGTCGGCGTAGGTGTTGCAGTTGGCGTTGCAGTTGGTGTCGGCGTAGGTGTTGCAGTTGGTGTAGGCGTTGGCGTTACTTTTTCCCCTGCGAACAGCACGAAAGTAGAGAAGTGAGTTACCTGTGCGGTTGCTTTATTGCCCACGACAGTTGTAGCGAGTGCCTTCCATGCACCTGCTTCGTAGGTGTGTATCACCGGTGTTGTGCCTGCGGGGAAATCAGCAGGGTCGAAAGTAATGGAAATTTCTACGGGTTTGCTGAACGTTGCACCTTCAGGTCCGAAGTTGTATACGTATTTACCGACGAAATAGACACCTGATGGCGCTGCTGAGGGTAGTTCTGATGGTGAAGTGACCGTGACCTTAGTTAGAGGATTACCACCGGCATCTTTCGCAATTGTTTCCTTATATATTGTTACAACTGCTTTTTCGTCTGCTGAAAGTGCGGCAACTGTGCTTGTAACTTCTCCTGTTGATTCTGTGGAGACTGAGGTCTCACCAAGTCCCAGAGATGGAGCTGCTCTTCCGCCGCCGACTATTCGTGCGGCTGCTGCTGTTGGCGTTGGATCACCAAATGGAGCAATCTGACTGAAACTTGTTATGTTCGCATACACATAATTCCCTGCTTCATTGACGTCATTTACTCCCGAAACAACTCCCCAGGCAGTTCCACTCCACTTATACATCTTCAGTGTTGACTCAATTATGCCGGATACATCAGCAGCGCTGTAACTTACATTCAAGAATAGCCACGAATTTGCTGTTACATTCGTTGCATTCACGAATTTACCGATGTTTACCTTTCCTGATGGGTCAGAATTTGGCGTTGTTACACCCTTTATCATGATTCCGTCGCCGTATGTGAAAGAAATCGTGGTTAGATAACTGCTTATCATGAGGTCTTCGACAGTGTTGTTATGTGAATTTTCGTCTGAGTAGAAGTCGAAATTGGTGTTGCTCGATGCGGTATTGCTTGTGAGCGTGTTGTTGTTGCTCGAAGAATTCAAGAAGATGCCTATGTTGCTGTTCGAGTTTGCGGTGTTGCTTGTGAGCGCGTTGTTGCTCGAAGAATTCAAGAAGATACCTAAGTTGGTGTTCGAGTCTGCAGTGTTGCTTGTGAGCGTGTTATTGCTCGAATTCAACAGGAAGATGCCTGAGTCGCTGTTCGAGTCTGCAGTGTTGCTTGTGAGCGTGTTATTGCTCGAAGAATTCAAGAAGATACCGAAGAAGTTGTTCGTTACAATGTTACCAGAAATGTTGCAGTGTTCTGCGTTATTGAGATGTATTCCAATCATCCCAAGTGCAGTTGCATTTTGCACCGTGAATCCGCTTATGTTCACGTAGTCTGCGGTTACATTAAATACATTGGTCGTACTTACCGATGCGTTTACAATTGTTGAAGCGGAATCGCTCTCGGACTGAATCGTCAATTGCTTGCTCACATTCACGCTTTCGGTGTACGTTCCATCATGCACGACGATGGTGCTACCAGCGTTCGTATTGTCTATCGTATCCTGTATATTTTCCCAGAATGACTCGTTAGCATTGTGCACCGTGTCTCCATTCGTGTCATTCCACGCACCTTTAGCAGAATATACAACCGTAAAGTTCACGTACTCCGCGGTGTTATTATTATTTGTGACGTTCACCCAGTAAGTGCCTGCCAAGCCTGCATTCACCCAGAACCAACTGACATTAGACATATCAGATCCTCCATTCGTTGTCAATCCCGTCTCGTTAGTGACGTTGAAAGAGTCTGCAGTTGTGTTTAGCGAGTTGTTTATCTGGAACCAAAGCGGAATGTCTGTAGTAACGTTATACGACCTGTTGAAGGCACCTGTTGTGTTTACCGTAACGTTTGTGCCGTTTATACACCTATTAGTTTCATCATAAGTAATTTCTGCACTTACCACGCATGTTATCCAGGCAAAAAGTGAAATAACTAAAATCGCTCTCAATACTATACTTACTAATTCCTTATTCGTTCTCATTTTTTATTTTTCACCTCCTAACAACTTTTTTACCTTCTGTAAAAACCTTGACTAAAAACAAAGTTTCCTCCTTTTGCTCTCTGGGTATTTATATAGCGCCCGCCCCTCCCTCTTCGGCGCTCCCATCTGTGAGCGGATGAGCATGGTTTCCGCTTTTTTCATCGCTTTTCATTTTTTACGTTTCTCCCTCTACGTTTGTTTCTAGTCTGACTGCTGTGTTGCTGCGCTTCTCTGACCAAAATAGAATCCGATAACGATGCCAACGAGTTCAATATACGCAGTAATGATGTGTTCTCTGAGTATGCCAAAAACAAACGATAATATTGCTAATATGCTAAATCCCACGACGAACGTTCCAGCAATGGCTCTCCTCAGCCCTCCCTTATCAAGATTATTACCGCCTCTAACACCGACATAAACTAATATTGCGAAGGCAATGAGAATCACAAAAATCGCACCAATAGCTGCACCAATAGCCACCACATCTTTGGAAAACATATCTGATGGTATTAGTGTTTGTGCTTGTAGTGGTGTTGCAGTTGACGTTGGCGTTGGCGTTTGTGCAACACACGGAGCACTCACTATCGCCGCAAACCAGAAAAATATTACCGCTATAAAGGTCAATTGCATCGCTCTATTCATGTCTTCATTACCTTTATTTTTCGCTTTCATTTTTTGTTCACCTCCTAATTGAGTATTTTTATAGCGCCCGCCCCTCCCCAGCGCTCCCATCCGTGAACGGATGAGCATGATTTTCGCTTCTTCGCCGCCAGAAATTTATGAGTGTGTAAATTCATATAGATAAAAAAACTTTCAAATCTTTATAAAAAACTTTCGGATATATGAAAAAAAATTCAAGTATATTTTTTGTTTTGCTTCTTCGCTTTACTTCCTCTTCCTCAGCACCAGATAAGCAACTGCTAATAGTCCTGCAATAGTGAATACAGCTTCGAAGGCTGGTATTCCTGGTTTCGGTGTTGGTGTAGGCGTTGGTGTTGCTGTTGGCGATACCGTAGGCGTTGCTGTTGCTGTAGGCGTAGGTGTTACTTCCACCTTTTCAGCGGCGAACAGCACGAACGTGGAGAAGTGGGTTACTTTTGTGGTTGCTTTATTGCCAACGAATGTTGTATCAAGTGCCTTCCATGCCTCTGCTTCGTAGGTGTATATCACCGGTGTTGTCCCAGCAGGGAACTTAGCGGGGTCGAAGGTTATGAAAATTTCTACGGGTTTGCTGAACGTTGCACCTTCAGGTCCGAAGTCGTATGCGTAGTAACCGACGTAATTGACTCCAGAAGGCACTGCCGCGGGTAGGATTGATGGTGGAATGACCGTGACCTTAGTTAGAGGATTACCAGCGGCGTCTTTCGCAATTGTTCCCCTGAATATTATTGCAACTGCTTTTCCGTCTGCTGAAAATGCGGCAACTGTGCTTTTAACTTCCCCTGTTGGTTCTGAGGAGACAGAGGTCTCACCAGGTTTCGGAGGTGGAGTTGCTCTTCCTCCGATTATTCTTAGACGATGTATTAGTGCCGATTCAGTGGTGAATGACCAGGTATAATCATTGCCGTCTAAGAAGTTCCCGGTTTCGTTGAGATCTTTTGCTATACTGGCATTGATTGTCACGGTGTAAGTCGTGCTATATGCGAGATTTGTGCTTGGATGAAATACCATCTTGTTTCCCTCCCAGATTTTCTGCCCTTCAACGATTGGCGATATAGAGAATGCATCTCCTACTGATGTCGTATTCATCGCTTCGCTAAATGTTGCACTTATCGTTGTGGTTATAGATACACCCGTAGATTCATCTGCAGGTGATACCGAGGTTACGGTTGGTAGGTCATCTTTCACAACTGAATTGTTCCGATAGCTGACGTGGCTGAGCGAGACATTATCGTACATCGTGACCGTGACGTTGTATTCTCCGTCCGCAGCGGATGTATTCAGGTTGAAGCTCACGTTTGCAACCTTGTTCTCTCCACTCTCGACACTCGCATTCGTACTATCGTTGATGACCGT
>JAUVZJ010000055.1 GCA_030602585.1 Candidatus Methanophagales archaeon
AGCCAGAATACAACCTGATCTCAGTTCCACTGAACGATACCTCAATTACAGACGCTCAGTCTTTGATTAACAAGATAAACGCACAAGTAGGCAACTGCACAGAAGTTATCTCGTGGAACGGAACAGCATGGCTGAGCTACACACCACCTAATCCACTGAACAACGTTACAATAGAAGGAGGAAAAGGATACTTCGTGCACGTAACAGTCGAGTCAGATATGACCTTTGTAGGCACTGCTTGGGAGAATTAGCGAGGCAAAAAATGAACCACGTAAAATTGAAGGTGACAGGATTTCTCCTGTTCCTCATTATTTTTGGAATGGCAGTAACTGTTCAGGCACAGACGAATGAACTATTTACCGTGCACGGACAGGTTTTTGATACGGATGGAAGACCACTGAATGGCGTTGAAGTTATCGTCACGGATCAAAATACGGGGGATTCTCTCTCGAATGTAACCTCAATGGGTGGCTGGTATTCGGTTAATTTGGCAAACATGCCAAAAAATACAAGCGACACGCATGTAATAGAAGTAAGTGCCACTTTTGAGGGAAATACGGATAGTGAGTTTTTTGCAAGGGGTCCAGTTAGTGATAGTCAAAAAAGAGTTAATTTGACGTTAGAAATAGCTCCTACACCAACAACTCCAACGCCTACTGTAACACCAACGCCAACGCCATCACGTCGAGGTGGCGGAGGCGGCGGCGGAGCACGACCCACACCCACACCAAGCCCAGCACCTACGCCTACACCAACACCACTGGTAACACCAACACCAGCAGCAACACCTACATTACCACCAGCGGTAACGCCAACGCCAACGCCAACGCCAACGCCAATACCTGCGTTAGCTGCGGTTCCAGTGACACCATTGTTCGTAATAATATTAGCAATAGTCGCGGCGGTGATTATCGTGTCAGTCGGATACCTGCTGCTGAGAAGAAAACCGTAACCGTAAAGAGCAGAGTTAAGGCGAAAACAAAAATATAAAAATTTTGGGGATAATTTTTTCCCCTTTTTATTATTTTATTTCACGAATTAGCCAATCCACGTAGTTAAATCAAAATGAGGAACTCCAGAATGTGGCTCAGGAAGATATTGGCATATACCTGTATTCTGATCTTATCTCTTAGTATAACTATAACGATAGTGCCAGCGCCTGCTGCGTTGGACGTTACAGACGGACTGCATAAGATTGCACCTGACGTACGAAGCCAGATGGAAATTGCGAAAAACGAATCGCAAAATGAAACAATTTCGGTCATAATAATGCTGGAACAGCAGCACTCTCACCGCGGTTCTAATTTTAAAGATGCAACGGAACATCAAAGACATCAAATCATCCATTCGATGAAATCGCTCGCAGAGGACAGTCAAGAAGATGTACTTACACTTTTAGAAAACCAAAAACCGCGAGGTAATGTAGAGGATGTCAAGGCATTTTGGATTGTAAACGCAATCGCAGTTAAAGCAACACCTGCGGTTCTTAAGGAACTCGCGCAGCGACCGGAGGTGAAACTGGTCGAGCCGGACTACAAGGTCAAAGCATTAGAGGAAAACCTTCCATGTGGTGTTGACAGAATAGATGCTGAGCTGGTTTGGAATGGCACTGAGGGTGGCACTGACGTTGTCGCAGGAAGGAACGCGGGTGATGGAATAAATGTTTCAATTCTGGATACAGGGATTGACTACAATCATTCGGATTTGGCTGAAAATGTAAAGGGAGGTCATAGATTCTTAGGTGAAATTGATGATTATGATTATATGGATGACAATGGACATGGAACGCATTGCGCTGGCATTGTAGCAGCAGTGGATAATGAAATAGGTGTGATAGGCACTGCCCCTAAAGTAAACCTTTATGGAGTGAAGGTATTAGACATTGGAGGGGAGGGATATGAGAGTGATGTCATAAAAGGAATTGAATGGTCAGTAGAGAACAACATGGATATTATATCCATGAGTTTGGGCTCAGATAGTGGTTTACCTGCTTTAAAAGATGTCTGTGAAAAAGCTTACAATGAAGGCTTGTTGTTGGTCGCAGCAGCAGGAAATGCTGGAAATCCGGAATGTACAGGCGATAATGTATCTTATCCAGCGAAATACGATTCGGTAATTGCAGTAGCAGCAACTAATAGCAGTGATAACAGAGCTTCTATCTCAAGCACTGGTCAGGGAGTAGAGCTTGCGGCTCCTGGCGTGAGCATATATTCAACCTGGCGGAATGATACCTATGCCACATCGAGTGGCACTTCGATGGCATGTCCACACGTAACAGGTACGGCAGCTCTGGTTTGGAGGGCATATCCGGACTACAACAATACTCAGGTAAGACAACGCTTACAGGAAACTGCTGAAGATCTGGGTGTCCCAGGTAGGGATGAATGGTATGGATATGGATTGGTGGATGCAGAAAAAGCAGCACGGGATACAACACCGCCAGCCAGTGTTACAAATCTAAATGAAACGGCAGTAGGAGAAACATGGATAAACTGGACGTGGACAAATCCTACTGACGAAGACTTCAACTATACAATGGTGTACTTAAATGGAACGTGGAAGGTAAATACATCTAACTCGTTCTACAATGCCACAGGGCTTAATGCCAGCACAAATTACGAAATAGCGACTCACACCGCTGACAAAGTTGGAAACGTTAATGAAACGTGGGTCAACGACAGAGCTACTACCCTGCCGGATACAACTCCGTCCGCAATAACGATAATCTCACCAGAAAATAAGACTTACGCAACTGCACAAATCCATTTAAATGCATCAGCAGACGAGCCAATAGATACCTGGATGTATAACCTGAACGGTACAGGAAACGTCACTTTCGGTTCACAAAATAATACAGTGACTGCAAATACGACAATAACAGCAGGAGAAGGCTCAAATAACATCACTGTCTATGCAAATGACACCGCTGGAAACGTGGGTAATTCGAGTATGGTTTACTTTACAGTGGATACAACACCGCCAGCCGATGTTACAAATCTAAATGAAACAGCAGTAGGAGAAAAGTGGATAAACTGGACGTGGACAAATCCTACTGACGACTTCAACCACACAATGGTGTACTTAAATGGAAGCTGGAGGACAAACACATCTGCTGAATTCTATAATGCAACAGGACTTAATGCCAGCACGAATTACGAAATAGGGACTCACACGGTTGACAAAGTTGGAAACGTCAATGAAACGTGGGTCAACGACACAGCTACTACCTTGCCGGATACAACACCGCCAATAGTGCTTTCGACATCGCCGGCGAATGATGATACGAATATAGAGATAACCACAACGATAAGTGTTACATTTAATGAATTGATGAATAAAACATCTGTAAAGAATGCTTTTTCTATTTCGCCAACCGTAGATGGAGAAATCAATTGTAATGAAAACACGATGATATTCGACTTTTCTTCAAATTTAGCGTATAGCAAAGCATATACCGTAACAATCAATGCCAGTATAGCAAAAGATTTAGCTGGGAACTTCTTAGACGGTAATAAAAATGGAACTGCCGATGGTTCGCCAATAGATGACTACGTTTGGTCGTTTACTACTAAGGCATCATCAACAGAAGGAGGAGATTCTGGTACATCCAGCGGTAGCGGCAGTAGCGGAGGTGGCGGTGGCGGAGCAGGAACTCCGGTTTCCAATGTTCCCACAGATACAAAAGGCGTTGTAAGATATACTGTTACTTTAACTTCACGTGATGAAAACGCGCTCTTGAAGGTTCCCAAAGGAACAACCGTCCTGGATGCGCAAGGAAATCCATTAACCAGCTCAATTAGCATTTTATCTCCGCCATTAGAAGGAGCAGTAGCCGCGTATGACCTGAGACCCAATGGTGTAAAATTTGAGCCATCACTAAAATTTAGCATACACTATGACCCAGCGAAGATACCAGAGGGAACGACCGAATCGGAGCTTGTAATCAAAGTATATGAGAATGATGCATGGACGGTGCTCGATACAACGGTTGATATGACAACACACACGGCGACCACGAAGGTGAGTCATTTCACTGTATTCGCACTATTTGCAGAAGTAGCGTCAGCACCAACGCCCGAAGTAATGCCAACACCAACTCCAACATCTACGCCATCACCGATAGCAGCACCTATGTCTATCCCTACGCTAACGCCAACGGAAGCAACACCAACGCCGACACCCACGCCTACTCTACCACCAGTTCCACTGATACCAATGGTCGCAGTAGTAATAGCAATAGTCGCTGCCGTGATAATCGTATCTCTCGCTTACATGGTGCTAAGAGGAAGACCGTAACCGTAAAGAGCCGAGTTGAGGCAAAAACAAAATTAGCTGTGCTAAGAAAAAAAGATTAAACTTTATATAGACAACATTTCTTTTTGTTATTATGAACCCGAGAATCTTTACACGGATGAGCGCAATGCCGATAATTCTGACGATGTTCCTTTTGATACTCGTTCCTACTATCTCAATATCGTCTGCGTCAGTTAGCGACTTCGAAATAAGTCCAGAAAATCCGGTTAAAGGAGACATCATTGAAATAAAGGGGGAAGCATCGCTTTCTGAACCGATTTCGATTACGCTCTCTTTTAAGAAGGATTTGAATGTGGTGGATGGGAAATACGTGTGGAGATTGTCGTCAGTTAAGATTCCGAAAGGTGAAAATCGTTTTACAGTAACTGCAACAAATGTGAAGCGTTTGAATGTTGCATTGAAGATTATCACTTGGATTACAATATATAAGGATGCAGAGAATGGGACTGCAACAGTAAGTCACCCAAATGTTCCAGCAGGGACTCGTGATGCGAAGATATCTGGTAGGTCTGATTCGAATAAAGTGAACATAAAAGTTGAAGCGGAGGCATTTTTAAACGCCGATGCAACCGGACATTTCGAATATACCTACGATACGAGTTCGATTCCAGCAGGGGAATTTGAAGTAACCGTGGGAGATATCACAAAAAAAGTCGAACTTACACCATCATCAAATGGTGGAGATGGAGGCGGGGATGGTGGAGGTGGAAGCGGAAGTGTTGCACCTGAGACCACGCCAACTCCTACGGTGGCAATACCGGAAAATGGCACATCGAACGAAACAACTACGCCAACTCCCGCGTCCACCACAACACCACAAACCACACCTATCAAAACCGAAACGGGCGAAAAAACTCCAGGTCCAACACCGCAGAATGAAATAAACCAGTCCGAACCACCGCAGAAAACAACCAAGCCATCCCGTATACCGGGCTTTGGCTTTGAGGCGATTGGATGTATAGCGATAGCAGCCTTGATTATGGTTATTATGAAAAAGAGTTTGAGAAAAAACAAAAAGCGGAAGGTATTGTAATAGAAGAAGACCCTTTAGAAGTTTTAATTAGAATGAGGGAAAGATAACGGTACTTTTTTGTCTGGAGAATGGGTGGTTACAACATTTGATGATAAAAGTATTTCCATCAACAAAAGCGGAAAATTTATATACTAAGTAAGGGAATTATCTATAAAGAGGTATAGGCAATAAGACAGAGAGTAAGTGTTGTTAAAGTTATGAGCCGGTGGGTGAAAAGGACGAAGAGGTGAGAGATATATGACAAACATAAGTATAATACCAAAGGAAATACGAAAAGAGGCAGAACTCCTTATCCATGTTGGATACTACAAAAATGAAGAAGAACTGATTATTGAGGCAATACGAGAACTGTTAGAGAAAAATAGGAAGGAACGGATAGCATTGATTGTTGAGATGTATAAACGAAAAGAAATTTCGTTGGGCAAAGCGTCGCAGCTTTTAGGCATCAGTTACCCAGAGATGGTGGACATATTAGGTGCAATGGGCGTTGAGATTAGGATTGGACCAAAAAGCATAGAAGAGGCTGAGGAAGATCTGGAAGTTGCGAGGGGATTATTTTGAAGTACATATTGGATAATTCAGTCCCATCGGCATTTGCAAAAATTAGAAGATTGAATCTACTTAAGCGGATATTCGATAACAAAGTTGTTCTAATACCAAAAGAAGTCTATAATGAGGGGGTTGTAAAGGCAAAGATCAGGGGGCATAAAATCGGGGAGGAGCTTATCAATATAATAGCATCCGATGAAAAAGAATTAAATGACAAATGGATTCTTGTAAAGCAGGTTAAAAGAGATATGAGGGACTATCTAAATGATAAGAAAATTGATCTCGGAGAGGCTGAGGTCATAGAACTTGCCAAGGAGGAAAATGCAATCGCTGTTATTGATGATCAACTCAATGTCATCCTCGCGGAATAGGAAAGGTTTTACCTGTTCAGCCAGTCTTTTAAGTTCTTTTTCTGATATTCCAGATAGATAATTGAGAATCATCTCCTTCGGTTCTTCGCGGATATTAATGGCATAAAGCACCGCTCTATCAAAGGGGAATTTCTTTCTGAGCATGAACAGAACATCGTAGATATAACGCCCCCTTCTTCTGCTCAAGAGCGCAGATAATTTCTCCGCGAGTAATGCCCCTTTTGACATTAGAATGGCAGAGAAATTATAGCCATACAGGCTCAGCACATGCGATTCCGTAGATAAAGGCCATTGTAACTACTCACCCCTACGACTATTTCTTGTAAAAGAAAGAAGGAATAAAGAGATTACACCAAAATGCATCTTGAATTTCATCAGGGAGACGATGTCCATCCTTCTTCTCGACTGACCTGAGTAGTTACAGGCCATTCTGGACTGTTTACCTCAATCTTTATCATAATATCCCCACCACCTCGCATATTAATAATCCCATACTCTCGCATCACCCCCGGAAAATTTAGTGAGGCTATAAGCAGGTTATCTCTCTTTTTATATGAAATCCCTGGTGAAAATCCTTCCAGAGATAAATTCATTTCTACACGCTCCAGAATTTTATTAAAACTATTCATTTCCAGAGAGGGAGTATTGAACTCCAAATCCTCGGAAAATCTTGGCAGGTTATAGAAGAATCGCAATGCCGTGCCTCCAACAAAGAACATAGACTTAGCAAAAGTGCTCTTATATATACTATCCAGGATTATGGTCTGGAGATACTCGCTTAGGATAGCCCTTTTTTTTAGTCAGGGGTAGATCAAGTTCTTTTGCCTCTTCCAGGAGATACTCCATTTTCAGCATTTTAGCCAGTTTCTGCAATCCTTTAATTTGTTGATAGTTGCCTTATTGAATAATTCAGCGTACCCGCGCGCTTTCTTCCACTCAATCTCTTTAAGGATGTCGTCATCAAAACGCTCTTCATCAAAGTCTATTGATAGCCCATGACGTAGTTTAAAGTATAAAAAGTCAACCAACGCTTTTTCCTCGTCTGCAATAAAAACTTTGTAGCCTTCGTAAGATACAATCCGGTATCCGGTAAATGCCCTTTTCTTGCAACTGCGATATATGAACGCACCGTGTCTATTCTTAAATTCCCTGCTGGGCCTGGTGGTAACCGAGGTAACCTGTGCTGCGGTTTCCGGAATTATATTATAGAGTGATAATGCAGTTTCCAGAGATATATAAGAAGGAGTATAGAGTCTATTAGCAATATAAAAGTCCGGTATCTCTGATTCCAAAACAGGTTCTACACACTCATATAGGTCTCTTTTAAGTCGCTCTATATATCCCTTTTTCAGCCAGTTGGTCAGGTTATTCTTTATCGTTCCAACATTAGCATTTAGCATCAGGAAATATATTCTCAATATCCCTGAGTGAGAATGTACTCACTTTATTCCGCCTCAGTGTCGAGAGAAATTCCATATATTTCATTTCACTTAATCATAGTTATTTATGATTTATAGTTAAAGAAACAACTATTTTTGATAAAACTTTTTTCTAAAAAGTTTTATGTTCTGTCGCTGTTACCTTTGCTGCCTCCTTATACGGCTGCAAATATTGTTCTGTTATCTTTTCCACCACAGAATTATCTAATCTTTTTGAGGTATTCAAAATTTCGATTGCCATTATCTCTCCATTTTTATCAAGGTCTAAAATTACGCCTTCTGCAATTTCTTCGCTGTATTCATATTTACCATCCCTCAATTCAATATACAATATGTCCACATCCTTCAAGTATTTGATTTTCCACATCCCTTCTAAGTTCTTTAAGCTCTTCATTGGAGTAATCTACGATAGGAATCTTCTTTTTCGATAGAAGCGTCATGAAATCCGATAAGTGCATCCCCGCAAGTTTTGCAGAACTTTCTAAAGAAAGCCTTCCTTCTTCGAAAAACTCGATAGCCAATGCTATTTTTGCTTCCTCCTTTAGCTTTTTCATACCTATCCCGGTTATTTCCAGAGATTTGACAACGCCTTCAGGTAGTTTTATCTCGATTGCGTTCATTTTCATCAAATTATCATTTGGGCTAAAGTAATATAATACTTTTGTGTTCTTGATTATACAAAATATTCCGCAACCCTTTTTATATTGTGGTGAACGTATATAAAATGTACGAAGTAAACCTTACTCAGGAGATGATATGCAATGAAAGCGTATGCGTTTCAAACCAAGGTGACATCCGACGGCAAAATCGAGGTCCCGGATGCCTTCTTAGAAGAGTTCCTGCGTATGCGTATGCAAGGAGTTCGAGTGATTGTTTTGATAAACAAACCAACAGATGCTCATTATGATTATGAAGAGCAAGCATGGGCACGCTTGACGACTGAGCAATTCCTCGCCGGATACAGTGACGCCGACACTATTTATGACAAACCGGACTGAACGATGCAAAACTATCGTTTTGGTGAAGTCGCCCTACTTGCATTTCCATTTTATGATTTTCAAATATTGAAAACAAAAATTTCAATATGCAGGAAAGTTATGAAAAACTGTTATAAACGAATATTTAAGGATTTGAAGGAAAGCTTTTATGGAGAAAATAAGAAGGGATAAATGAAATATGAAGAAGCTTCTCAAAAGTGTGAAGGAGGAAAAAACCGAAAATCATTTATAGAGTATCTGCTAATTTTTTTTCTGTGCTAACTTATGGAAGAAAAGGAGGGAAGTAGAAAAAGAGAAAAGATGAAGATGGAAGAAGAAAAGGGGAATACCGGAAAAGTGATGGCAGGGGGTGATTTGCAATGTTAACCGCAATAACCACGACTACTACAACAGCGGTTGTAGCGCTAACTCAGGCGGTGGTATTCGGTGCTATTGGTGTAGTTGTCTTAATCGCGTTGCTTATAGCAAAGGAGTTGCTGAGTGCGAGCGAAAATGAAAAGGCGTTGATTCTCGGAAGGGTTACAGGCGTTGCAATCTATCCGCTTCTGTTCGCTTTTGCGGTGATCGTTGCGGTTGCAGTGATGGCGGCGTTGTAAAAAGAAGGGGTCGATAAAAGGGAAGGAGATAAAAAGGGTAATGGGACGTAAGAGTTTAGATGGCGAAAAGGGTTTGGGGGGCGGGATTGAAATGAGTTCGAGGAGAAGAAATTTAGTGACTTTCGGGGTATTGACATTAGGGTTTTTCTTACTTTTCTCATCGCTTTTGGTATGTGCTGCTCAGAGCCAACCCCAACCTATTGTATGGATCAATATTACTAATGGGACTTATCCAACAGAGAACGTAAGCATCGTAGAGGGAAACTGGATAAAACTTGATGCAGGAGAGGATAAGGTGGATATTCCTGGATTGACTTTCACTTACAATGGTTTCAATGAAACAACCTATTCAAAAGGAGATCGTGACATTAACATAACAATAGGTGTTAGTGAATACATTGACCATAAGGTTCAATTTCACCCTTATAAGGAGCCTTATCAATTTTTTTACAACGATTCCAATATAAGCGCTAAATTAAAAACTGGGCTAACGGGCCCCTATTACTACTACATTGCTAGCACATATCCCACACAGGTGAAAGACATAGCGGAGATGCTTGTGGATGGGGATACCAGCGACTTCAGAGATTTGTTCCTTGATGGCATCAAAAAGATTGCAAACAAAGAAGTGACTATTGGAATGCTGGATCCTGGTGATTATGTGATGATCGTAACAGACAGCCCATTGAATGAGGCGGATTTCGGGATTATTGCTGTTACTGGGATAGAAGTATTAGAGTATAGGTCAGAGCTAACCGCTCCACATTTGGTCGGAGGAGGGGAAGACTTAGAAGTAACGATGAATTTAACCGGTGCACCACCGGCAGAATACAGATATGGCGGAGCATTGATCAAAAGAGATGAATATGTAAAACCGCATGAAATAAGGCTTGAAAGTAATGCCACTAAGATTGGAACTAATATTACAGCCGACAATGTAAGTTTTGTTGAGAACTGGAAGATTGCGGGTGTGGGACTAAAAAATATAAATGCGACTATAATCAGCGACAAAATTTTTGAGATTATAGAGTATAAAGGCACTGTCTCTTTCGGGGATATAACTACCAGCACGTCTCAAACTCTTACATTTACAACAGATGATTTACCACTGGGTCGTTATGTTTTATCAGTTGGGGTTTGGGAAGGCAGTAATAGACTCGTTGCATTTAGTCAAGCAGGTATAAATATAGTCGCACCAGCGCCAACGCCAACGCCAACGCCAACGCCAACACCAACACCAAGAAGAGGCGGAGGACGACCACCTGCACTGCCGCCAGGCGTCACTGAAGTTTCCACAACACCAGAGGGAGAAGTCACGTCATCAGTTACTGCATCTTCACCAGATGGAAAAGCATCTGTAACAATAGCCGCTGGAACAATCGCAAATGATGCCGAAGGGAATCCATTGACAAAGGTTGAAGTTTCTACACCGTCAATCTTACCAGCCCCAGTACCGTCTGGAGCCGATTTCGTTGGATACGCTTGCAACTTCGGACCTGAAGGTGCTACTTTCAACCCTGCAGTAGCGATTTCCATTGAATTCGACCCCGCTGACTTCTCTGAAGGGACAACACCAGTGATATACACCTACGAGGATGGAGAATGGAAGGCACTCGAAACGACAATCGTTGATAACAAAGCAATCGCTATGTTGGATCACTTCTCTGTCTTCGCTCTGTTCGCCGCTGTGGCAGTAGCGCCAACACCAACTCCGACACCAACAGTAACGCCTACTGTGCCACCGATAACACTAATACCCGCGTCACCACCACCATTTCCACCGATACCAATGGTCGTAGTAATAATAGCAATAGTCGCTGTGGCAATAATCGTATCAGTCGGATACTTGCTGCTGAAAAAGAAGAAGTAAAAAATGCAATAAAGCAAAACCGAACCGAAAAATACAAAAATTTTTTAGGGGTTTGTTTTTTTATCCCCCTTTATTATTATCGAAGATAAAAAGTTGTTTAGTAAGCTTTTCTTACTAAGAAAAGGTTTTTGTAACTACTCACCCACCACAAATTTATTGCTGATAAGACTTTATATTATCCATCACAATGGTTGTAAATAAAACGTTTCGATTGATGGAGGAACAATGTGATGTATATACCCACCCGTGATGAAATTCGTGCAGCCTACC